>NZ_JBAFSM010000004.1:0-162080 GCF_036688125.1 Pannus brasiliensis CCIBt3594
TCTCCTGTCTCCTGTCTCCTGTCTCCTGTCTCCTGTCTCCTGTCTCCTGTCTCCTATCTCCCTGACCGAAGATCAGCGTCTTCGATTCCCCCTCGCGAAACCGCTCCATCGCATCGGTCGCGATCGCGACTGGGCGGATCTGGTCGTTCCCGATACCGGCTGGGAGGTGATATCGGGCCGTCACGCGGTTGTCCGTCGCGAGGGCGATCGCTATGTTTTGTACGATGGGGACGGCGAGGGAAATCCCAGTCGGAACGGGATCTTTACCGGACACACCCGCGTCAAAACGAACCTCGGCCACGAACTGAACCCGCGAGAGATCTTGAAAATCGGACAAGATCCGAAGAATTTAATCTATCTCATGTATCGAAACGGTTCCGAGTCGCCGAATTCCCCTCTTCCGAGTCGATACCGCCTCGATCTATCCAGTTTGAGCGAGTGGCCGGTGACGATCGGCCGGGAGCGAAGCGAGAGGTACGGTTCTTTCCTTCTCGACGCGCCGACGGTTTCCCGTCTCCACGCGACGATCGAGCGGGAGGGAAACGATTACCTACTCCACGATCGCGGTACGAACGGAACCTTCATTAACAAACAACGCCAGACCCACCCGCACCGTCTGCGAGAGGGCGATATCGTGCAGATCGGGCCGTTCACCCTGTTATTCCGTCAGAACGGCTTAGAACTCTTCGATAGTGGTGATTCGATCCGTCTGGACGTTCAGAACCTCGTCCGCGAGGTGCGGTACGCGTCGGCGAAACGAACGATTCTCAATAATGTCTCGCTGGCGATCGAACCGGGGCAGTTAGTGGCGATCGTCGGCGGCAGTGGCGCGGGCAAATCCACGCTCTTAAAAACCCTCGTCGGGATAGAACCGCTCACGAACGGCGCGGTTTTCCTCAACGGGGATAATCTACGGCAGAATTTCGCGCTATACCGCTCGGAAATCGGCTACGTTCCCCAAGACGACATCGTACACGAACAGTTAACGATCGAGGAAGTGCTGACCCAGGCGATCCGACTGCGGCTTCCCCCGGACGCGGACATCGCGACCACGATCGAGCGCGCGTTAGAACAGGTGAAGTTAACCCACGTCCAGAAAACGCGGGTACAGAACCTGAGCGGCGGCCAGCGTAAGCGAGTGAGTATCGCGGTCGAACTCATCGCCGATCCCAAGTTATTTTTCCTCGATGAACCGACTTCCGGACTCGATCCCGGTTTGGATCGAAAGATGATGCAACTTCTCCGGGAACTGGCCGACCGGGGACGGACGGTGATTCTCGTGACCCACGCGACCTCGAATCTGGATGTGTGCGATCGACTGGTGTTCATGGCGGCCGGCGGGAGGTTATGTTATTTCGGTCCCCCGCGGGAGGCGATGACTTTCTTCGCGATGCCCTCGTCGGATTTTCAATATTTCGCCGATATCTATATCGAACTCGATCGGGGGGAGACGGATAGCGAGAGACAGCGGAATGTCTCGGAGTGGGCGGAAAAATTCGAGCGATCGGATGTCTATCGCGCCTATATCACCAACGCTTTGGGTAAAGGGGTATCTTTCGTCCGTCCGACGGGAAAAAAGCCTCTTCGCGGATTCTCTTCGATCGCCCGGCAATGGTGGGTTCTAACGAGACGGGCGCTAACGCTAACGCTGAGGGATCGTTTCAATCTAGCCTTAATGTTATTGACCGCCCCGATCGGCATCGCCCTGATCGCCTTCGCGGTACAGGCAGAAACTCCCCTGGCGAAACTAGAAACCCCCGACCTAGCCCAGCCCCGATTGGCGTTGAGTGTTTTATTCGTCTTTACCTGCGCTCAATTGTGGGTGGGACTCTCGGAAACGGCGCAATCGATCGTCAAAGAAAGTAGTATTTACGCGCGCGAACGGCTGGCGGATCTAGGGCTTTTGCCCTATCTCGCCTCGAAATTCTCGCTCTACTCGGGTCTCGCCCTGATTCAATCCCTGTTAATTACCGTGGCGATCGTCCTCGGCTTCGCGCCACCACCCGAAAATTTAATCGCTTGGGATCTCGGAGTGACGATCACGAATTTTCTCACCGTAACGGCGAGTTTTTGTTGGGGATTAATGCTCTCCTCTTTCGCTCGCAACTCGAATCAGGCGAATAGCGCTTTACCGCTCATCCTGATCCCGCAAATTATTTTTTCCGGGGTTCTCTTCGAGTTAACGGGAGTGGCTAAATATCTCTCTTGGTTAACGATCGGTCGGTGGTCGATCGGCGCTTACGGGTCCCTCGTCAACATTAATAACATGATCCCCGCAGGACAGGGGGTGGAAGGAATGTTTACCTCGAACCCCAGTTATACGGCATCCTGGCAGAATTTAAGCTTGAACTGGCAAATACTATGCCTACACGGTCTTGTTTACCTGATCGTGACTTTCTGCCAACAGAAGCGTAAAGATCCCGTGTGATTTCGAGAGTCACGTCCGGCGATCGAGGGAGATACATTCTCGACAATCCGCTCCCTCGATCGAGTCCCCTTACCCCGGCGATAACCCGTCCCGCCATCTCGAAAATCGGCCGGACGAGAGACGAGATTCCCGCGCCGACCCGATAGCATGATCGCGAGGGATTCCCCCGGTAATCACCCATTGAAAAACCCCAGGAGGCTCGATCGATGGAAGCGCGCGAACGGTACTTACGGATCGCCCTGATCGTTGTCGGAATCGCTTTTCTCCTGATCTATCCGTTGATGAAGATCTGGCCGTCGGGTTGGGTATGGCTACCCCGTCAACCCGAATACGAACTGATGATCGTCGGCGTTTACGCGACACTCGGAATCTTCCTACTACTCGCCTCCCGAAACCCGTCCGCTCACACCAGCCTGATCGGGTTCACCGTCTGGTCGAGTGTCGTTCACGGCCTGATCATGGCGGTACAAGCCCTACTCGATCCCACCGAAAGCGGACATTTTCTCGGTGATATTCCCGCTTTACTCTTGGCGGCGATCGCTCTCGGTGTACTAGCCCCCCGAGAAACCGTACCCGACGCGGGAACGAGCGCGGTAGAAACCCCCGCTATCTCTAGCCGTTAACCGCGTCCCGGACTCGAAAGCTCGCTCGATCGGGGGTTCCTACGAGGTCGGTTTTTCCTCTTCCCGTAGAAGAAGGTTTCCCAAAGAAAACCGGAAGAGAATCGGGAAACTCTCTTCCGGTTTTCATCGTTGATTTTTTGGTAGCGATCGGGGCGGGTTTCAACCCTTCCAGATCAGATTTCGTCCCATCCCGTCAGCCCGGAGGACATGACATAACTCGTCACCGTCGCCTCGAAGAAATTCGCTTTCGTGTGTCCTTCTTTCTTGGTGTCCGAGAAGCGTTCTAGATGGGTGTAGGGACTCTTATTATACCGATCTTCGGGATAGAGGGGTTCGAGTCCGATCGCCTTCAGACGGATATTCGCGAGATATTTGGTGTACTGTTCCGTACTCCCCTCGGTAATACCGAGAATGTTGTTACCGACAATATGATCCGTCCAGCGACACTCGTGCTTCACCGCGGTATCGAACATTTCATAGATCTGTTCGACGGAATGGGGGAAGGTTTGCATCGCTTCCGGAATCAATTTCTGATACAAGCGAACGTGGCTTAACTCGTCGCGATTGATCATTTTGAAAATATCCGCGGAACCCGGCATGAGCATTCGCGAGGCGAGATTATAGAAGTAGATAACGCTGATACCCATCCTTTCAGTAGGGGCTAGAACATACCATCATCTTTGTGCCGCTTTGCGCCCTTTACGAGAGTCAACCGATCGGATCGGGTAACACTCTTTAGGCAGTGGGCTAACAGAATAAGTCCCGTTATTAATTTTTCTCAAAACAGCCTCACTAGACCATCCTAGTTTTTGGGCCATCTCACTAAAAGATAGAGAGGGATCGCGAAGCATCTTGTAAATTTCGTGAATATCATCCGTGGAAAGCTGTTTTCTTTTAACGGTTTGCTTTCTCAGAGGATATTCAAGAGATTCATCTAACCAAGATCTTCCTAGGTTTATATCGGCGATCGCATCAGAGGAGACACCGTACAGATTGGCTATTTCCGCGAATTTAAGTCTAGTTGTCATAAGCAAATCTCTGATTTCCCAGACAATCGACTCTGTTAGTTTTTCATTCCCGCTGACGATGACTTGATTGTATCCGATCATCGAAGAATTAAAATACCGAATCCAATAAGACTCACGTTCTCTTAAATTAGATATCGGAATTTCATTTTCAATTATTTGGAAAGAAAAACTTTTGATGTCCAAATTCATCTCATCGTATAAAGGAGATCTGACGACTCCTACACTACGAAGATGCTGTGATATTCTTACACCAAAATTTGCCGCCGTACAGCCGATATAAACTTTACTGTTTTTGAGGTTTTTAATCTGATAGACTAATCCTACTTTGTCCATTGTCAAGGCTGATTCCGTTTTGGACATTCCGATTATAGAACAAAAAAACTTACTTGACAATGTGGTCGTAGTCAAAGATGCCCCCCGTCTGTTCGTTGAACGTTTCTCTCGATGGCTGAAAGCGAGCCGAAGGCGATCGAGAGACTTCGATGCTGATGACCCATTGTAAAGAGCGACTGCCTTACGGCTTTCACTCAATCCTTTAACTTTTTTCCGCTCTCGCTCCTTTACGTTTGTCATTTCTAACTCCGCTTTGGCATAAAGGCTTTAGGGCTTTCCAGCAATTTGAGGGGTGTTCGCTGACATCTCACGATGCCAGAGGGCTATCAGTTTAACCCGTTATAAAAATACAGTCCTTCTAGCAAATAATCCGCCAATAACGCCACGAAATAATTCTCGACGCTATCGTTATCGATATACTGTTGATACAGTCCCGCGATAAATTCACAGCGATCTTTCAGCACTTTATCGGTACGCCAGAAGTCATAAACCTCGCTTCTTTTTTCGGGTGGAATAATCGTTTCGATCAGGTATTGATAACTTTGATTGTGCATCGCTTCCTGAGAGATCTGTTCCGCCATACAGAGGCTGATTTCCGGGGCGGTTACGCTCGTTTTCAGGTGGGGAATATTACAGGTCTGGACAGAATCTAGGAAGGTAAGATAGGAAAGAATGCCATCGTAGGCGTATCTTTCTTCGTCGGTAAGGTTCCAGTAATCGGTTACATCCTGGGTAACATCCAGACGCTCCGGAATCCAGAAGTTTTCCCGCATCTGTTTATACAAACCTACCGCCCAAGTGTAGCGAACGTCGTTGAGTTGCATTAGGTTGGTGGTATTGCCGAACCAGATGGAACGGTTTTCGATGGTGTCGTCTCCCGCGGGATTGAAGATCGGGGAAACGGGCATCGATCGAGCTTTGTCAGTAAAGTTTAAGACCATAGGAATGGCTCTAATCAATAGAAAATTGCGTGACTATCTAGTTTAACGTATTTTCCGAAAGATTTCAATTTAAACTTTATTCTTTAATATTTTTAGGATAATGAAATTCTCGCCTCTTGAAAACAATTGTCAAAAATTTCGATGAGGTAAGATTTTAAGCTCGGGCTATCCGCCAGAAGTCTTTTGATCGATCGACGGCAATTCCGAACTTCATTTCTCCATCCTCTTTCATTATACGCTAACTCGAATTTCCAGTATTGTAGCTTTAATAAACGCTCGAAAAGCTTGAGCGAATAGCTTTCTAAACTTCGTCGATCGCTTTTGCCGATACTCCCGATCTCTTCAATTAAATTTTCGATATCCAAATCGGAAAATTGACGTTTTTCTAAAAGGGAAACGTTTTTTTCTATCCAGAGATTAAAATCTCGATCGTATAAGCTTTGATTAGTCATAGAATACCTCGTGACGATCGCTCGCGTCGGAACCGATATTTTCATCGGGAAAATATTCAGCGTCTAATACTTCTTCCTCCGTGAAAAGAGAATTAATCGAAAAAGTTTCTATTTCTAAATTCGTTTCCGCTGTCGCTAATTCTCTAGCATCTTGATAGGATAGGGAAAAAATCTCCCGATAATAATTTTTAAGACTGGGGCTATCCTCGAAACTGTCGCGGATTTGCTTTCTAGGTTCGATCATCGAGGAACGCCAACTCTTCGATCGCTTATTCGCTCGATATTTCCATTTCAGTAAATACAGTAATAAAACCCTAAGATTACTTTTTAACGCCTGACGTTGCGTTCTAAACATTCCTTGGGATTCTGCCAATAAATTCTCGATATCGAGTTCGCTAACCTTCCCCTTTTCTAAAAGATCGGCGGTTTCCTGTAACCAAAGATAATAGTCCTTCTCGTATAAAGCACTATTCATAAGCGAGGACTTTACAATAGAAACGCTACCGTCTATTCTAAAGCCCTCGCCGGGAAAAAACAATTACACTTCTAATTCGCGCAACTGGAACAAGCGTCGTCGGACTCTTTAAAATTGTCCTTCTGGACGGTACGGATATAATAAATCGCCTTACAGCCCGATTCCCACGCCAGGATCAGGGTATCGAAGATATCCTTGGCGGTTAAAGCGCGATTCGGTTGTTCGGGATAGTACACGCCCTCGTTGAGGTTGAATAGCAGTTCCATCGAGATACCGGTATCGATCCATTCTTGCATCGTCGCGATCGCTTTCACCACTTTCTTCTGATCGAGGTTCTTATTCTCCGGGTAGTACCAGAAAGCCTCGTTAATGAAAGGAGGAGCGATCGGAACCGTCCCTTTCGCCCATTTATCGTAGAAAAAGCGGCTATACACCGGCAGAACGCTGGCGGTACACCCTTGAACGAGACTGGAGGAGGTATTCGGGGCGATCGCTGTAATATGGGAGTTACGGATACCGTAGCGTTGAATATCTTCGGCTAACGTCACCCAGCGTTCTTTTTCCCGCGCGTTCTCTAAAAACCACTCCACCGGTTTCGCGCCGATCAATTTTCCCCGACTCCACTCGCTCCCGGGGAAAGCCTCGTAAGCGCCCCGATCCTTGGCGAGATCCATCGAGGCGTAGGTACACCAGTAGCCGATTTCCTCGAATAAATGACCGATTTCCGTTAAATTTTCGTAGGATAGCTGATGCTTCGCCAACCAGTCCGCCAATCCCATACAGCCCACGCCGATCGTCCGGTATCTATCATTATGGGCTTTCGCGTTCTCGAAGGGCGGGAAGGTAATATCGATCGTGTTGTCGAGAATTCTCACCGCGATTCGACTGTTGACCTCGATTTCATCAAGGTCGAGATTCGCCAGGTTCAGCGAGACGAGATTACAGCAATGCGCGGTTTGATTGGGGGTAACGTTGCTAAAAGACTCCGTGCAAAGGTTCACACCCGGAATGTATCCATCGTGTTGGTTGGGATTGGCGCGGTTAATCGTGTCCTTGAAAGCGAGGTAGGGCATTCCCGTTTCTACTTGGGAACGCATGATCGTTTTAAATAATTCTCGCGCGTTGACTCGCTTGTACAGGACGATGCGCTTATCTAAATTCTCTTCTACCAGTTTATAGGCCCGATCGAACTCCTCGCCCCAGAGTTCCGCGAGTTCGATGCCCAGTTTCTCCCGGATTTCGTAGGGATCTACTAGCGTCCAGTCCGATTTACTCACCACGCGCCGCATGAATTCATCGGTAATCACGAGTTGTGGGAAAATATCGTAAGCTTTACGACGTTGATCGCCGTTTTCCGTCTGCATTTCCAGAAATTCGGGAACATCCAAATGCCAAACGTCCACCCCGACGGTAACGGCGCCGGCGCGTCTCCCGCCCTGATTGACGGCGATCGCTGTATCATTGAGGAGTTTAATCCAGGGAATCACGCCGCCGGACGCGTTCGCTTTGCCCATCACCCAGCTACCGGTAGCCCGAATCCGGCTAACATTCACGCCGACACCGCCACCGTTTTTAGAAATCCGCGCCGCGTTGGTGAGTTCGCCGAATATACTCTCTAGACTGTCATCGATCGAAAGGATGAAACAACTGGTTAACGAACCGTTGGGAACGCGTAAATTCGCCAGAATCGGCGTTGCTAGAGAGATTTTCCGCCGCGCGATCGCCTCGTAGAACTTTCTCGCCCAATACAGCCGGTTTTCTGGTTTTTCCACCGACGCGAGCAGGAGGGAACAGGTTAACAGCGCCTCCTGGGGTAACTCGTCGCGCAGTAGGTAGCGGCTGGTGAGTAACACCGCGCCCGCGTAATCGTAATCGGTATCCCAGTCGGAATTTATCCACGAACCCGCTTCTTTGAGTTCCTCCGGGGAGTAAGTCAGAATTCTCTCGTCGTATTGTCCGGACTCTACTTTTGTTTTTACCGCTCTCTCGTATTCTCCGTACTGATAGCCGCGAGCAACGAGGGTATCTTTCCACAAGCTCCAAATATGTAGTCTTCCCGCCACGTAGCGCCAATCCGGTTCTTCCGGACTACACATTTCTAGGGCGCAATTGATCAGGTTGTCTTGAATCTCCCGCGTGGTGATGCCGTCGCGCAGACGAGTGGTTAAGCCCGCTTCCAGGGCGATCGGGTTGACTTCCTTTCCCTCGCAAGCCCAATCGACAACCGCCCGAATCTTGCCGATATTTAAAGAGGTGGGCGATCCGTCGCGCCGGATAACCTTGATCGTGTGACTGCCCATCGCGGTTAAAGGGGTGGATCGAAACGGGGAGATCCCGCTATTTTTGCGAGTTGGTAGAGCTTGAGTCATGGAGAAAATTCTGGCGTTTTTACGAGTACAAATGTTTGACAAACTGACACTTTTGTACTAAGGCAATGTACCATATTTTTCCGTTCAGCACAAGATGTAGTGTGAAGGATTTTGATAACTCTATATATAGTCAGAGAGACGCGCCGTCGTCGGATCGATGCTGTCATGGAGACTACAGAAATCGCCCCCTATCCAATCTCAAGATAAAAGATTTTTTTAAGAACGATCGCTTCGGAGATCGGGACAAAATAGTTCAGGTGAATGCTTGACAGGGACCGCGAGGATTAAGCGGGTCGTTAACTGTTTGATAACCCGAGAGCGGGTTAGGTTCCCGCGGGATTTCCGGACGCGATCCCGCTTCGCCGGAGAAATTGACTTTTCTCTATTTAGCGTTCTAGAGCTAGAATGAATGGTCTAAAACGCTATATATAGTGTCTAGCGTCCGGGAGGAAGAGATGGATTATCTGGGAGAATGGCGGGAGAGCAAGGTGGACGATCGACTGATCGGCCTGAATGTCATTCCTTTGCGGGGATCTTCCCCCACGGAGTACCTACTGTACTCGGACGAACTGCCGCGACGCAACGACGGACGGGTGAAAGGCGATATTCTGAAGCGGTACGAACACACGACGCTAGGGGGCTGGTGGTGTTCGGGAATCGACCTGTTAACGGGCGATAATGACCTTTGGGGCTGTTTTAAACCGAATTTCCCGCGTTCGAGCGCCGAGAGAGGGAAACCGATTAAATACGAGCATCCGCCGAAAGCGCCGACGGGGGTTTTCGCGTTGCGCGTCCCGCGGGTTCTCTGGGAGAAGATCGCCGAGCGCCTGAAGACTCCCATTGTACCGCGCCCGATCGAGACGGATCAAACGACGGAAACGCCCGGCGATGACGGTTTTTGGCAGTGGGTGATCGATAATCCCTCGATTCCGGTCTGTATCACGGAGGGAGCGAAAAAAGCCGGCGCGTTACTCACCGCGGGCTACGTGGCGATCGCCCTTCCGGGGATTCATAACGGTTATCGTACCCCGAAGGATGAATCGGGACAACGGATCGGGAAATCTCGACTGATCCCGCAACTACAAAAATTAGCGGTTCCCGGACGGGAGATCTATTTCGTGTTCGATCGGGAAACGCGACCGAAAACCCTACAAGCGGTGAATCTCGCTATCCAGAAAACGGGGCCTTTATTCGCCCGATCGGGATGTACGGTAAAGGTGGTCACTTGGAATCCCCGCGACGGTAAGGGAGTCGATGATTTTATCGCCAATAAAGGAACGGGGGAATTCGAGATCGCCTATCAACAGGCGGTATCGTTAGAAGTGTGGAAAGCGCGGGAATTAACCCGATTAACCCACGCGCCGGCGATCGAGATCTATCTTCGCTATCTGGGCGCTCTGGAAATTCCCGAAACGGCGCGATTGATCGGTATTAAATCCCCCAAGGGAACGGGGAAAAGTGAATTTCTCGCGAAAGTGGTACGACGGGCGATCGAGAACGGGCAGGAAGTTTTAGTCATCGGCCACCGGGTAAAATTGGTCGAGGAGTTATGTCAGCGTTTCGGGTTGAAATATATCACCGAAGTAATCGGCGATGCGAGCGAAGAAGTGATCGGCTACGGGCTATGTATCGATTCTCTCCACGAGCGATCGAGGGCGAAATTCAACCCCGATCGATGGAGTAATGCCCTCGTCATTATCGATGAAGTGGAACAGGTTCTCTGGCACGCGTTGAACGGCGATACCTGTAAGACGAATCGGGTAGCGATTTTAAAGTCCTTAAAAACCCTCGTACAGAACGCGATCGAGGGCGAGGGAAAAATCTATATTTCCGATGCCGACTTAAGCGATATTTCCCTAAATTACTTAATCTCTCTTTCGGGGATCGATCTGAATCCCTATATCATCGTTAACAACTGGAAACCAACTTACCAAGAGGCTTGGCGAGTTTATAGTTATTCCGAGAACACCCCGAAAGAACTGGTAAACGATCTCGTTAAACATATCCAAGAAGGCGGTAAACCTTTCGTCTGTCTCTCCGCGCAAAAGCTAAAAAGTCAGTGGGGAACCCGTACCCTGGAGAGTTATCTAAAGAGACAATTTCCGCTCGCGAGAATCCTGCGACTCGACTCGGAATCGTTAAACGAAGTAGGACATCCCGCCTATCAATGTATCGGGAATTTAAATTCGTTATTACGGAATTACGATATCGTTCTCGCGAGTCCGGCGATCGAGACGGGAGTGAGTATCGATATTAAAGGACATTTCTCCTCGGTCTGGTGTATCGCCCAAGGCGTTCAAACTCCCACGTCTATCTGTCAATTTCTCGGCAGAATTCGCGATAATGTTCCCCGCTATCTTTGGGCGGCCGGGTACGGATTCAATCAGATCGGTAACGGTTCGACTTCCATTCCCGATCTCCTAACTTCCGGGCATCGATTAACCGAAGTCAATATCCGTTTACTGCAACAATCCGATCTGGAATCGCTCGACGATCTCGATACGGGATTTCAAGCGGAATCGCTGTTATGTTGGGCGAGAATGGCGGTTCGGGTGAACGCTTCCATGTTGAACTATCGCGATTCTATTCTCGGAATTCTCTTAGAGGAAGGACATCGGATCAAGGATCGGAAAGATTCGGGAGAGGACGAAAATAGCGATCGATTAACCGAAGCGATCGAGGAAATCCGGGAGGAGAATTATCGGGGTGAGTGCGAGGCGATCGCCACCGCGAGAGACATCACCGATGAAGAATACCGCTATCTGAAAAAACAGATTATCAAATCCGTTACCGAAAAGCGAATTCTACGGAAATACGACCTACAAAAACGCTACGGGATCGAAGTAACCCCGCGGTTAGTCGTGAAAGATGATGAGGGTTGGTATCAAGAATTACGCTTACATTATTTCCTAACGATCGGACGACAATTTTTATGCGATCGAGACGCGTTAATCGCCCGAAAACTAATCGAATCCGGTCACGGTAGTTTATTTATTCCCGACTTTAACGGCAGTCAGTTAGGGATCATTATCGGCACGATGGAAGTGTTAGGAATCCCGGTGCTTTTAGCGCATCCCGATCGAGAATTACGCAATACCGACACCGATCTGCGAAAGATGGCCGAAATCGCCATCGCCAACCGTTCCGAGATTAAAACGATCGCGCGGATCGGTATCGCGGCCAACTCCAGCCCCATCACCATCGTCCGACGTTTTCTCGATTTACTCGGTTACGGTTTACAGGGCGATCGAAGCGAGAGAATTAATAAAAAAACCGTCAAGGTCTATCGAATAATACCCCCGATAGATGACCGAGATCGAGTTTTCCAGCAATGGTTATTTAGAGACGAACGACAGGCCGGAAGTTCGGAAGTCTGGTACGAGGATTATCTCCTCGCGGTCAATCCGAAACCGAACCCCGAAACCGAGAACGATTCGTACATCCAGTTAAGTTTGGAATTCGGCAATTAAAGCGAGCGAGACAATGCGGATCGGGATTCTCCCGATCGATCGCTCACCGAACCGCCTCGGGAGACTCGACAATTACCTCGCCCGATCGAACCCGAGAGAACGTGATCTGTTGATAGAGAAATATCTTTCGCCGCAGTTGTTCCGGTGTGGTGATCCCGCGCTGAAAAACCGTGTATTGAATCATTTCCCACTCGATCCGGCTCAAAACGCCATCTTCTAACACCTTCTCGATGATCCCGCGGAGATGCGCGAGTTCGGCCGCTTCTTCCCGCGTCGGTTCGCGTTCATTCGGATATTCGGCTTGCATAATTTATCCCTCCCTAGAGAGGCTTATTTCATTCTAGAAATACCTCGATCGAGAGAGGATTTTTTTCGTAAACTTTAACAGTCAGTAAATGTTCAACGCGCTTACTGGGGCGGTTCGGCGAAAATTTCTCCCGTCCCCAGTTTGTCCGCGACCAACTGCCGGTATAGCGAGATCTCCCGGTTCAGTTGGGATGCCGAGATGATTCCCTGACGGAAAATACTCCCTTTAATCGTCTCGAATTCCGCGCGGGTGATCACGCCATCCTCGATCGCTCTCTCGATCGTTTTTTTCAAATGTTCCAGTTCCTTGGCTTCCGCCTCGGTAATCGGTAGTTCGTTCGGGTGTTCCACTTTCATCGTCCTTTTCTCCTAAAAATGACCCCTTTTATTTTATAAACCCATCTCCGAGAAGGGGATTTTTTTTGTCAAACTTTAACACTCGACTCTGATGGAGGACACAGAGGCTGAAAGCTTTGCAAAATAACGGAAGATAATGGTGCGAGGGGTCAAAGGAAGGCAATACGACCCGGGAACGGGAGCTTTATCGATCGCTTTCGCGGATCAGATCGTGTAGAGAAATTAATAGCTCCCCCGCGGTATAAGGCTTGGATAAAAACACGTTCGCACCGGCCGAGATCGCCGGCTCTCGATTGGTGGACAAGCCACTAACGGCAATCATCAACAGCCGGGGATCGAGGGTTCCGAGGGTTTGTAGGGTCGTTAAACCGTCCGGCCCGGGCATCATCATATCGACGAGCGCGACCCGAATTTCCGAGCGGTATCGTTCGTAAAGAGCGAGCGCCTCGTCGCCATCCCTCGCGACCAGAGTTTTATAGTTATGGGATTCGAGGATGATTTTCATCGCTTGTAGGACAGAGGGTTCGTCATCGACGATCATCACGGATTCCCCGTGACCGAAAGGTAGTTTTTCGATCGTTCCGCCCCCGGTCGCGCTCTCTTCAACGGCCGGTAAATACACCTGAAATCGAGATCCCTCGCCTATCTTACTATCCACTTCGATAAAGCCACCGTGATTTTTGACCACGCTAAAAACGGTTGAAAGTCCGAGTCCGGTTCCCCGTCCGGGTTCTTTCGCGCTAAAGAACGGCTCGAAGATCCGCTCGATCAGATCGGGAGGAATCCCGTTTCCGGTATCGGCAACCGCGATCGCGACGTAGTTACCGGCGGGCGCGTACGAGTTCATCCGGGACGGGCTCGGGTCGAGATAGCGATTTTCCAGTGAAAAAGTCAGCTTTCCGCCGTCGGGCATCGCGTCGCGGGCGTTGACGCAGAGGTTCATCAACACCTGATGGAGTCCGGAGGGGTCGGCGGAAACCCAAAATTGGGTTCGGCTCGGAATTTCGGTTCGGATCTCGATCGATTTCGGGAATGTCTGTTGTAGGATGCGGGCGACTTCCGCTATCACCGGCCCTACCGCTAGGGGGACACGCTCGCCACTAGAGCCGCGGGCGAAGGTCACGACCTGTTTCACTAGCTCGGCGCCGCGTTTGGCACTATCGACGATTACCGGTAATATCTCCCGCGATGCCTCGTTTAAACCGTTGGAACGATCGAACAGGAGCAGTTGAGCGATCGCCAGAATCGGGGTTAAAACGTTATTGAGATCGTGAGCGATGCCGCTGGCGAGGGTTCCCAAGCTTTCCATCCGTTGGGCGCGATAGAATCGCGCCTCTAACTGTTTTCTCTCGGTAATATCGGTATTGACCACTAAAATCGACTTCGGTTCGCCCGATCCGTCGCGGATCGATGTCCAACGGCTGGCGACGACGATCGCTCTGCCGGAGCGCGTCACCTGCGTTAATTCATCCTGCCAGTAGCCCCGCTCGATCGTTTGCCGGAAAGCCTCTTCCAATAGAGAAGGCTCCCCGTACAGGAGATCCCCGACTCTCGCGCCCGGTACCTCCTCCGCCGTCCAACCGTATAACCGCTCCGCCCCCTTACTCCAGAATCGAAGGCGATGGTCTAAATCCTGTACGAAAATCGCGTCCGTGGCGATGTCGATCAGTTCGGCTTGCTCGCGGATCTTCTGTTCCGCTCGTTGATGTTCCTCGATCTTGTTCCGTAGCCGCTCGGTGGTCGCGGACAACTCGAGGGTACGTTCTTCCACCCGTTCTTCTAGTCGCTCGTTGGCCGAGCGCAACTCTTGTTCCATCTGTACGCGTCCGGTGATATCCTTCAGCGACCACAGAAGCGCTTTCTCCCCCGCGCGTTCCCCCTCGATCTCGGTAACGGCGATCGCCACCACTCGCGTCTCTCCCGCGCGGGTCACGAGGGACATTTCCCATTCTCGCTCCCGGTGCAAATTCGCCAGTCGAGCCGGGAAGAACGCCCGATCGGGTTCATCGATCAAGACCAGTAAAGGTTTGTCGATCAGATATTCTCCGGGGATCGAGAACAGGCACTCGACGGCTCGATTCGCCTCGCGGATTTTTCCCGCTCGATCGGTCACGAGATACCCGTCCGGTGCCAGTTCAAATAAAGCTCGATACCGTTGACGCTCCCGTTCGACGGTCCCTCGGGTCGCGCTCAGTTCTCGATTCTGGCGGCGTAGCTCTTCTTGAGAGAGTTGCAATTCTTCGAGAACGAAGAGCAGTTCTTTCAACGCGTCTTCTAGCAAATCCGCTCGCGCCGGCGACTCGGTGGCGCGCCCGCGCAGGATCAAAGATCGTTGATAGACGGCTTCGATTTCTAAAGATAGATCCATTTTTTTTTCTCTCACCGCCCGGATGAATCGGGCCGTATCAACTATCGCTCGCTGAAATACTCGATCGGTCTCTCCCCGCCGCTACCCGATCGTTAGAAAACGGGAGAGATGAATGTTCCCCTCTATTATCATTCAAAAATTCGCGAAAAAAAAAATATTATTGATGCCCCGATCTTTCCCTCGGTCAAAACTTCAAAAATCGCGGGATAATACAGACTTATACCAAATCCAGTTATCACGGTATAGTTCTCGGGGGTCTCTAATCCCCCTATAGCGGGAAAGCCATAAATTTGTTAAAAGCGGATTTGGTATTATAACCCTAGGAGGGATGATTTTCGAGATACGAAAGCCCCACCCTCCGGGCGATCCGCTTGTCGCCTTGAAGAGAGTTAGCCCCGATCGATCCCGTCCGCGATCGCGGGTCGGTCGCGGATCTCCTCGATCGCCAGTAAGATCAATTGTCTCCCTTCTACTAGGGGCATCCCGCGGGCGTTGAGCGACATCTTTTTCCGTCCGACACGCTCGAAATCGTACTCGACTTCAAAATTTTGAATCTGGCCGTTTCGCGCCAGGAGATCCTCGAAAAGCGATCGCAGGGCGGGAAGATTCCATTGACCGTTCCCCAGGTCAAAAAAACGGCAATGTTCGGTTTCGAGCGGCGATACCCGAAAAGTTTCATAAAACGCGCGATTCGCCGTCACCACCTCGAAATTCGCGTTCAGCACCACCAGCGATTCCCGTACCGTTTCGACGATCGCCTCCGCGTAGTCCCGCGCGTCCCTCAACTGTTCGCTAACTCGTTTAAGGATATCGATATCGACGAGCACCACCACGGCTCCATCGATCAGGTTATCCAGGGTGCGATAGGGGCGAATCCGCAAATCGTACCAGTGTCCGTCTAGAGTTTGAATTTCCCGACTGTTCGGTTCGAGGGTATCGATGACCGCTAAAATCTGTTGTTCTAAATTATCGATCTGCAAATTATGTTTGATATCGCTGAGGGGACGACCGATATCGGTGGAAATCAGGTTAAAGAGGGGGGCGGCGGTGGCGGTAAAGCGGCGAATTCGCAGATCGCCCTCGAGCATCAAGATCGGAATATGGATACTTCCCAGTAAATTTTGAAAATCGTTACTGATTTTCGAGGTTTCGGCATTCCGGCGGTATAGCTCGTCGTTAATCGTCCCCAACTCTTCATTAGTGGCTTGAATCTCTTCTTTAGCGGTTTGCAGTTCCTCGTTGGTACTTTGGAGTTCTTCATTGCTCGACAGGATCTCCTCGTTGGCGGCCCGGAGATCTTGATTGGTCGATCGCTGTTCCTCGATAATCGACTGGAGATAGGCTTTCGTCGTGCCGAGTTCCCGCTGGAGTTGTTGAATTCTCGATCGATCCGCGTCGGTTCGCTCTTTCGCGGGGCGACGGCGGCGATCGCCCGCGGTTTCATCCGCGGCCGTTACCGGCGAGGACAGATCGGCGAACAAGACCAGAAAGTAATCTTCCCCGGTCTCGGTCGGCTTGAAGGGAATCACATCGATGCGAACCCGACGCGGGGGAACCGATCGCTCGGGGTGGGTAGAATTCGAGTTTCCCGTCGCGATCACCTCCCGGTGAACGACTTGCCCTTCTTGTTTAGCCTGGTGAAAAGCGGTCAGCAATTCCATCCGCAATTCTTCCCGGGCCATATTGAGCAGGTTCAAACTGGCCCGTCCGGGGGATGGCTCTAGATAAGCTCCCGTTTGTCCCCGGAATTGCAGGATTTCCATGTCCGCGTTGACGATCGCGCCGACAGGAGCGTACTGCTGTAAAACAATTCGATCGGCCGCGGTGTGGAGTTCTAATTCGTCATGGCTCACCTCGCCAGCCACGGACCGATCGCCGGCGATCGGCGCGGGATAATTACCCGCGAGTAGATCTAGATTCAATCGCCCGGAGACGGGGTTTTTACTGTAGATCTTGTATTTTCGATCGATCGGGGTAAATAGATCGGGGGTTTCTCCCGCGCTCTCGGAAGTCCCCAAGAGCAAAAACCCCTCCGGAACCAAACCGTAATGAAACAGGGACAATACCTTTTTCTGCAAGGAAGCGCCGAAATAGATAAAAACATTGCGGCAACTAATCAGATCCAGCCGGGAGAAAGGGGGATCGCCGATCAGGTTCTGACGCGCGAAAATACACAACTCGCGCACGGACTTGTTGATCTGGTAATTGCCATCGACCCGGGTGAAAAAACGCTGGAGTCGGCCGGGGGAAACATCCGCGACTTGATTCGGGGAATAGATGCCCAGACGGGCTTTCTCGATCGCGTCCTCGCTCACATCGGTAGCGAAAATCTGGATCGGGGGTTTGCGGGGTTGACGGGCCAGAAACTCTAACAGACAGATAGCGATCGAGTAGGCTTCTTCCCCCGTCGAGCAACCGGCCACCCAGATCCGGAGCGGGAATTCCGGGGAGCGCCCGCGGGTGAGCGCGGGAAAGACTTTCTGTTTTAACGCGCTAAAGGCTCCGGCATCCCGGAAAAAACTGGTAACGTTAATCAGGATCTCTTGATAGAGGGCCCGTACTTCCGCCGGATTTTCTTGTAGGTAGCGAACGTAATCCTCCAATCGTTCTTGGCGATACAGTGCCATGCGCCGGAAAATCCGCCGCTTGAGCGTGGTGTGTTTATAGTGGGTAAAATCGACTCTCGTGGCCGCCCTCAGCAGGCCGAAAATGGTCGCGAGGGGATCTTTGCCATCCGGGGACTCGGCGGGCGGAACGGCCGAGATCGGGCTGGTGACATAGGGATGGCGGCTAATAATAGCTAGTTTTTCGGCGATTTCGGCGGGAGGGAGAATAAAATCCACATGACCCGTGGCGATCGCCGTATTGGGCATACTACTGACTCGCGCCGAGTCTTCCGATTGGGCGAAGGTGATCCCCCCCGCGGCCTTGATCGCGTCCAGTCCTCTCGATCCATCGCTGTCCGCGCCGGACAGGATCACCCCGATCGCCCGATCCCCGCGATCGGCCGCCAACGAACTCAGAAATATATCGACGCTCATGCTGATCCGACGGTTCTCGCGGGGTCTGAGGTGTAGTACCCCGGACTCGATCGTCATGACGGTATTGGAGGGGATCGCGTAAACCCGATCGGGTTCTACGGTCATGCCGTCTTCTACCTCTCGGACGGGTAATCGGGTCGATCGGGACAGGATTTCGCTTAATAGACTTTTCTGGTCGGGATCTAGATGCTGGACGAGGACGAAGGCCATTCCCGTATCGAGCGGTAGGTGACTCAACAATTCGGTAAAGGCTTCCAACCCTCCCGCCGACGCGCCGATCCCCACGATCGGGAATAGTTTATCCCGCTCGGGAGTCCGGGATGGATGTCGTTTAGAAGTCCGCTTCGAGTTCATATAGGGATCGATCGAGAGTCGGGGGAGAGGATCGCGAGAAATTTCGCGGATTTCAGTCTATCCCCCTATTTATACTTATAGCGGTTCTCGATCGATCTCGTTCGCTCACACCTTAACCGCCGGCGGTTTCAGCGATTCGATCGACTTCGACGGAAAATCGAGATCCATATTGGGCAGACTTTCCCCGGTGATCAAACGGGCGCCGCGGCCGCGGGTGAAATAATTCCATCCCCACTGCACCATGACCACCAATTTATTATCGAACTCGATCAGATAGTAAATATGCGCCCAGATCCAGATAAACCAAGCCAATAAACCCGATAATTTCAGGAATTTCAGATCCACCACCGCCGAATTCTGGCCGATCACCGCCAGACTCCCCCGATCGATATACTGGAAAGGTTCGATCGATCCCCCGTTCAACCGGGAAACGATCGCTTTCGCCAGATATTCCCCCTCCTGCATCGCCACCGGCGCGACTCCGGGTAACGGTTTATCCCCCTGGTGGGAGAAATTAGCCAGATCGCCGATGACGAAAATATCCCGGTATCCGGCGATACTCAGATCCGGTTCGACCATAACCCGGCCGACTCGATCGAGTTCTACCCCCGTTCGATCCGAGAGAATCCGCCCCATTTTCGACGCTTTCACCCCGGCCGCCCATAAAACCGTTCTCGTCTCGATCTGATTCGTATTCTCTCCCTGCCGCACGCTCACGCGACCCTCTTCGATATTCGTAACGATACTTTTCGTCTGTACCGTCACCCCCAACCGCGTTAACGATTCCTCCGCTTTCGCCGACAGGGAAGGATCGTAGGGAGGCAAAACGCGATCGAGACCTTCTAAAAGGATAATTTTCGCCTCGGACGGGTCGATACGCTGGAATTCGCCCTTTAACGCGGTATGGGCGATCTCGGCGATCGCTCCCGCGAGTTCCACCCCCGTCGGCCCACCCCCGACAATCACGAAAGTTAACCAGGCTTTCCGTTTTTCCGGATCGGTTTCCTTCTCCGCTTCCTCGAACGCGAGAAAGATACGGCGACGGGTTTCCAGCGCGTCCTCGATCGTTTTCAGCCCCGGCGCGTGGGGTTTCCAGTGATCGTTACCGAAATAGTGGTGACTGACTCCCGTGGCGATGACCAGCGTATCGTACTCGATCGGTTCGTGGTCGATCAAGCTCACCTGTTTGGCGATCGGATCGATATCCACCACTTCATCGAGAAAAACCCGCGTGTTCCGATGTCCCCGCAGTACCAAGCGCAGGGGAGACGAAATATCGGCCGGAGATAACGCCCCCGTGGCCACCTGATAGAGTAAAGGCTGGAAAAGATGGAAATTCCGTTTATCGATTAGCGTTACCTCGACGGGCGCGTTTTTCAGGGCTTTAGCGGTATATAACCCCGCGAACCCCCCACCGACGATCACGACACGCGGTTTCTGCTGACTCATCGCTTAACAATTCTTCATACATTTTTTATTAGTGTAAACTGGATCTCCCTCCGGAAGTGGTGGCGATCGTTACATAAGGGGAGATGGGGAGATGATAAATGTTATTACTTTCCTGCTCTCAACTTCCAAAAATAGTTTTTTCCAGCCTTTTAAAGCAATATTTCAATTATTTACGGGATTACGCCGTATCTCTTGAATTTTGACAGTAAAAGCACAGCCCCATTCATGGCTGAATAGGGCTATAATAAATCAGCCCCCTTGCATTAACAAACAGGAGGTGAAGAGAGAATGATGACTATGCACAACATAGTGGTAGTTGTAGGAATCATCTACCACATCTTAGAGATCGTCGAACTTCTAAGTCGGTCTCTATAATTGCCACTTTTTTTTACCTCGTGACCATGCTGTCAACATGGTCTTTTTTTGCTATAGGCGTATTTGCCACCATCAATCGAGTTTCCAAAATTAAGGATTCTCTAATCCTGATGTGCGTCGCACGTTATTCTCGCCTACGCATAAACATACTAACATATTTGGCAAAAGTTATAGTGCGGTTTTGCGAACTTTTGATATTTCTGGTGGTAGGTGCCACGATCCTTGCCCTGTAAGGCTTCTAATCCAAGAACCCGCTCGTCCACCACCGCTCCGCCCCGCGAAAATTATTTCCCCCCGACAAAGTTATTGTTTTTTTGGCGAACGATTTTTGTATTTCGCAAAATTTTTGTATATCTGTCGGCAAATATCACGATCCTTGCCCTATAAGGCTTCTAGCCCAAGACCCCGCCCGCGTACCACCGCTCCGCCCCGCGAAAATTATTTTTTTCCCGACAAGTTATTGTTGTATTTCGCAAAATTTTTGTATACCTGTCGGCAAATATCACGATCCTTGCCCTGTAAGGCTTCTAGCCTAAGACCCCGCTCGCGTACCACCGCTCCACCCCGAAAAAATTATTTTTCCCCCGACAAAGTTTTCGTTTTTGAGGATTTAAAAACCTTAAAAACTATAATCATACAATATAAATGGCTTTTCTTGTCGATTTTTGAATACAATACTTTGTATAAGTCTTCTTATCTCCTGAATTTTACTTCCTGCCCTCCACGATGAACTTCACCTACTCCAGCCTGATTAACGCCCCGATCGAGAAAGTCTGGCAATTTCACGAACGCGAGGACATCTTGCAGATCCTCACCCCCCCGTGGCAACCTGTCGAGATCGTCCGGCGCGAGGGGGGATTAGAAGTCGGCGCGGTGTCGGAATTCCGGATCTGGATCGGGGTGATTCCCGTGACCTGGATCGCCCGTCATATCGAGTGTGAACCCTATCATGTTTTCGTCGATCGCCAGGAAAGCGGCCCCCTCCACTCCTGGATTCATCGCCACGAATTCCGCTCGGAATCCGAAAAAACACGGTTGACAGATTCCATTGAATATGCAGTAACGGATAACGAGAGCGTGAATTCCCTCTTGAACGGGTGGGTGAACGCTCGGTTAACCGATATGTTTCGCTATCGTCATCGAGTCACCGAACAAGCTCTCGAAAGGTGAGCGTTGCCTTATTTTACATTTTGCTCCCCGTCGCCCACAGATGTCCCCCGCGACTGATATAAGTAGAGAAACGGATGTATTTCCCGATCGCTTCATCGGTCAGTGATAGCTTTTCGTTTCTCTAGGAGGGTAGATATGGAGACAGGAACGGAGATAGGAACTCAATTAATCTGGGAAGGACTCGGTTTAAGCGCGTTGTTCGGCACTTTATTAATTTGGTCGCGGAGCGGACAGGCCAAGAAAAACGCGACCCTATTAGCCGAACGGGAAGATTTGAACCAAGCCAGAGAAGAGATAACGAAGAAACTGACCGAGAGCGAGAAGACACGGGATAGTTTAACGGCGGAAAACCAAGAATTAAGGGGGAAAAAAGTTAATTTAGAGCAGGATAACGCCCGCTTACAGTCCAGAATTAGCGAGATCGAGAATTCCGTCCGATCGGGCCAACAGCAGTTACAGACCCGTCAGGGAGAGATCGATCGCCTGCAAGAACGGGTGAGAACGTTAGAAACGGAGCGATCGAACGCCGAGGAAGAAGCGAAACGGGAACGGGAACAATTAACCCCCCTACAAGCCCGTATCCAGGAACTAGAACAGAAAAACGGCGAGATCGATCGACAGTTCGAGCTAACCAAAAAACAATCCGTCAGCCAGCAAGCGCGGGTTCAAGAACTAGAGCGGGAAAAAGCCTCTCTCCAGCAACAGATCGAGAGCTATCGGGAGTTAGAAGCGAAAATCGCCGGCTTAGAGCGGAGTAATCAAGAACTGACCGCCCGAGTAAACGAGATCCCCGCACTGCAAACCCGGATCGATAGTCTGGAGAAACAGAAGGAAGAGCTTACCGAACAATATAATCGGGCCGGACAGGAAGCGATCGCTCTCGGCACCCGCATTAGCGAACTAGAGCGGGAAAAAAAGTCCTTGAGCGAGGAACTAGCGGAAATTCAAGCCACGGCGACCGCTCTAGCCACCGAACGGGAAACCCTCCGCGGGCAACTGCAAGACGCGCTCGATCGGGCCGCGGCGTTAGAATCCGAGAAAGAAACCCTCGACACGAGACTCGCGGAAACCGACACCCTCGCGCGGACGCTAGAACGGGAAAAAATCGCGCTCGATCGACAGCTAGACACCGCGACCGCGACCGCTTCTAACCTAGAAACCCGATTACAGGAAGTTAACAGCGAGAAAGAAGCGTTAGAAGGCTTGATTCAAAGCCAGAACGAACGGATCGCCGGTTTAGAAGCCTCGATCGCCGCTAACGAGGGAGTAGCCGAACGGAACCAACAGTTAGCGCGGGAACTGGAAAACCAGAACCAACGGATCGCGGGACTGGAAACCGAAAAAGCGCGTCTGGAAGAATCGATCGCCAAGAGCGCGCTGGCCGCGAACGATCGGGACGAAGAGTTATCCGGACGAAATCAACAACTATCGCGAGAGTTAGAAAGTCAAGCCGAACGACTCGCCGCTTTGGAACAGGAAAATTCCGGGCTTAAAGAGCGATCGGAAAGCGATCGCGCGGAAAATGCCCGACTAGAAAGCCAGATTAACGCCTTACAACAGGAAAAAGAAGCTCTCGCGCGGCAGTTAGCCGAAAATGCCCGACTAGAAAGCCAGATTAACGCCTTACAGCAGGAGAAAGAAGCTCTCGCGCGACAGTTAACGGAAGCCCGATCGATTCCCGCGACCCCCCCCGAACCGGAACCGATCGAGACCCCGGCCGCTACCTTAGAAACTCCCGAACCGGAACCGATCGAGACTCCGGCCGCTACCGTAGAAACCCCTGCGCCCGAACCCGAACCCGTCATCCCCCCGGCGACAGAGATAGAATCGCCCGCGCCCGAACCGGTAACGGCGATCGAACCGAAAGAAGAAACCGGGGCGCTCGACAATCCCTTTACGGGAAAAAGCTTCGTGATTCTCGGAACCTTCGGGAAATTTAACCGGGATGAGGCGAAATCGCGGATTACCGACGCGGGAGGTACGGTAAGCGGTTCCCCCAGCGCCAAAACCGACTATATCCTACTGGGCAAATCCCCCGGCGATAAATACAAAAAAGCCCAAAAACTCGGCATAAAAACGCTTTCCGAAGCCCAATTCCTACAAATGATAGAATCGATCGGGATTACCCCGTAAATCGTTCCATGAGTAAACAGATCGCCTTTCTCGGATTGGGAGTGATGGGAGCGCCCATGACCGCCAATCTCGTCCGTCACGGATTCGCCGTTCGCGCTTGGAATCGTACCCCCACCGCGCCGGGAGTAGCGATCGCCCGAACGGCCGGCGCGACCATTACCGACACCCTACAGGACGCGGTAGCCAACGCCGACATCATATTCACCTGTGTCGGCGATGTCCCGGACGTGGAAACGGTGATCCTCGGGGACACCGGCGCGATCCGGTACGCTCGATCGAACGCCCTGATCGTCGATATGAGTACCATCGGTTCGGTAGCCGCGCGGGCGATCGCCACCGAACTCCGCGAACGCGATCTGCGTTTCCTCGACGCGCCGGTATCCGGGGGAGATATCGGCGCGAAAAACGGAACCCTAACCATTATGGTCGGGGGTGAGGAACAGGATTTCGCCGAATGTCTACCCTGTTTCGAGGCGATGGGGAAAACGATCCGACTCTGCGGGCCCGCCGGCAGTGGTCAGGCGGTGAAACTCTGTAATCAAGTCCTCGGCGCGATTCACATGGTCGCGCTGTGCGAGGCGTTGAAAATGGCCGAAATTCAGGGACTAGACCCGAATCTCGTCATCGAAGTCTGTAAAACGGGAGCGGCTGGCTCGTGGGCGCTGGAAAATCTCGGGCCGAAAATTCTCGCGGGACGATTAGAACCCGCCTTCATGATCGAGCATATCCTGAAGGATTTACGTCTGGTGAAAGAAACCGCGACCCCATCGGAAATAACTTTACCCGGAACCGATCTCGCGGAACGTCTCTTTCAAGTCGTCGCCGAACTCGACGGCGGAGAGGGCGGAAAGCAGGGAACGCAAGCGATGATCCGGGCTTACTCGCCGTAGCGATCGAATCCGGCGCGTCGGTAGAGCAAACTTCCCGTCAAAATTGCCGATCTCTCGTCTAATACGACCCGTGAACGTCAAAAGACAATTACTGATCTTCACCCGCTATCCCGAACCGGGAAAGACGAAAACCCGGATGATCCCCGCGCTGGGAGAAAAAGGAGCGGCCGAATTACATCGACTCCTCGCGGAACACGCCATCCGCACCGTCAAAGATTGCCTCGATTTTCTCTCTCCCGTTATCTACTATCGCGGGGGAACCGAGGAAAAAATCCGCTCGTGGTTGGGCGATCGATTCTCCTATCGATCGCAGAGAGGAAGCGACCTCGGCGAAATTATGCGAAACGCGTTCGAGGAGGGATTCGCCACCGGGGCCGGGGAAATCGTCGCCATCGGTACGGATTGCCCCGATCTCACCCCCCCTCTCCTCCAAGAAGCGTTCGATCGATTACGAGGCCGCGATCTCGTTCTCGGCCCCGCGGGGGATGGCGGATATTATTTAATCGGACTGAAACGGGTATACCCGGAACTGTTCGAGTCGATCGATTGGGGAACCGCGACGGTTCTAGCGACGACTAAGGAAAAAGCGACGCGACTCGGTTTATCGGTAGCCTACCTCGCCGAATTGAACGATATCGATCGACCGGAAGATCTGCCCGAGATCGATCGATTCCCCGACTTACGGTTGCACGATTACCGGGGTTCCCATCTGGACGAGATCGAATAATACTTTCACGTCGCTGTTCCGCATCCGCACACAACCGTGGGACGCGGCCTTACCCAAAGAATTAACGGTCGGGGTTCCGTGAAACCCGATCGAGTTTTTGCCGTCCGTCCAGAAGCCGATCCAACGTTCTCCCAAGGCGCTATTCGGCCCCGGCGGGGTTGTCTGACCCGTCCACGGGTTTGTCCACACGGGATTCCGGACCAACTCCCGCACTTGAAATTTTCCCGTCGGCGTTTCCCAACCTTTTTTACCGACCGCGACCGTGAATTTGTGCAGAACTTTATCGTCCCGATACACGTAAACTTTTCGCTCTTTCAGTTTCAAGATGAGATGGGTGGCCAGATTGTTCGTCTCGGCCGGTGTCGGAGCAATCGTCGTCATCTCGTCGGCCGTTCCCGCGAGCGGTACGGCGAAGATCGGCAGAACACATCCCCAACCCACCGCTAACAACGTGAAAACCCGTTTCGACAGCATAAATTCCCGTCACTCCTAACACTCGAAATACGTCTTTAAGCATAGCGAATTTAAGAGCGATCGGGAGCGTGGACGGATAAAAACGCGGCCACCCGACTCGCCCGATTCTCGTATCGCGAGCAAGATTCGCAGGGGCCGTCCGGATTGACGGCACAACGCAGGTAGGGGGAAAGAGCGTTATAAAAACAGGTTCGATCGCCGATAAAGGGAGGTCTCTCCGAACTATCGAGCGCCATCGACAACGAATCGCCGACGGCTACCGGATCGAACCTCGATCGCTCGCGTATCCTCGTTAATCTCTCCTGAAATCTCCGCCGTGATGCTTGAATCAGCCAGAGACCGATCAGGGAAGGCACGACGGCGAGGAAAGCAATAACGGCTATCGCGAACACGAGTTTAGATCCGGTAATCGTCAGCGATCGAAGTAAGATATTGACGATTTTAGCTCGTTTTTTTCGGGCGTGGCTAAACGAATCCCTACGCCAGCGCCAGAGCGGGAGTGTTCAATTCCTCTACTTCCTGGCCCGAGGGGAATCCGCGGGTGAGTTCCCGAACTTGTATCTTCCCGGCCTGTAGAGAAGTCGTTAAAATTTCCATCGCGACGGCCGGTTTCCCGCTACCGCAGAAGAAAAGATCGGCGGCGAAATAGCCGTGTTCAGGCCAGGTGTGGATCGCGATGTGGGATTCAGCTAAAGTCGCCGTCGCGGTAACTCCGTGGGGACTGAACTGGTGGACACACAAATCGATTAGCGTTGCTTCTCCCGCCGTGATCCCGTCTAAAAGAGCGCGACGAATGCGATCGGGATCGTTAAGAAGATCGGCGGGGACTTGCCAAGCATCGACAATCAAATGGGTTCCCAGTTTGGTCATTTCTTTCTTACTACTCCGTAATTGAAAACCTTCACAGACTTCTAAGCATAACACGATCCTCCCGATCTTTGCCAAGAAAATCGGGATATCGGCTAGAAGCCTTGGTAAATCTACCGACGGGAATCGCTAGGGGATCGGGTGACCGAGACTGCCGTTCGGTAGGATGGTTTCGTCGAGGGAGGCGGAGAAAAGATTGGTTTCCGCCAGGATCGCCCCGATCAGGTTAGCCTGTTTCAGATTCGCCCGTTTTAAGTTAGTCCCGATCAGGTGGCTCAGTAATAATCCCGCCTGATGCAGATCCGCCCCGGACAGATTCGCGTCGGAGAGATCCGCGCCGAGCAGATTACAGCCGGAGAGGTTCGCCCGGTGGAAATTCGCCCCCCGCGCGTCGGCTTTGCTCAGGTTGGCTCCCGTTAAATTCGCCCCTTCTAAATCGGCGTTCTGCAAATTCGCCCCCGTTAGATCGGCTCCTTCCAGGTTAACGTCGCGCAGGCTCGCCCCCCGCCAGTCGGTCGATCGAGCGTCGGTATAACTCAGATCCGCGCCCTCCCAATTCCCGCCCGCGAGGTTCGCCCCGTTGAGGTACGCCCCGATCCCGATCGCCCCCTTGCCGTTCGCGTCCGTTAGATCGGCGGAACCGAGGATGGCGCGGGTGAACACGGCCCGTTTCAGGCTCGCTTTCCCGAGATCGGCGCTCGCTAACGTCGCCCCGGTGAGGTTCGCCCCGTCTAAACAGGCTTTGAACAGTCGGGCGCCGGGTAAACTGCTTTGAATCAGGCTGGCCCGACTCAAATCGGCTTTTTTCAAGTTCGCGCCCGTTAACATCGCCCCGCTCAAGTCACTATCGTTGAGGAAGGCGCGGGAGAGGTCGGCCCGCGAAAAGATCGCGCCGATCGAACGAGCTTTCGTCAAGTCCGCTTCTCGAAGGTCGGCAGAACTAAAATTCGCGTTAATTAAGGAAGATTCCGAGAGATTGACCCGATATAATTGCCCGTGGCTTAGGTTCACCCGATTCAGTAGGGCTTTTTTGAAGTTAACTCTCGCGAGCGAGACTTCGGGAAAGTTCCGTTCTCCCTGAAGATAGCGATGCAGAAAAAGATCTCGATTTAATACGACATTTGTACTCATAAAAAGGGGGAATAAATCCGAGAAATCACTTTCCGGTGTTGTCGTGTCGATCGTTCCGAGTCAGTGGGGGGGAGGGAATCCGGCGAATCCCGCGGTTCGCGATCGACGCGGCGCTCGCGGTTGGATTTCCGAGAATAAACGTTAATTATCCCGATCGTGGATGGGATTCAAAAATATAGGTCGATCGAGCGTCTTTTAGCGAACGCCCGTTTCCAGACCCGCGTTTATCCGCCAACCAGGTCTGGGCATCATATTCGAGAAATCTAACGCGTCAGTTTGCCTGACGGAATCTACTGCCTCGCCGATGTCTTTGCTCGGTATCATACAGTTAGGGTTGCGATCGGTTTTTGGGGCCGGAAGGTGGCGATCGGTTCTCGCGACCAGATTTCAGTGGCTTTTAACCTAGATCGACGCGAAACTTTAAAAAAGTTAATCCCTACAGGGAGATTAATTTCCCAAGTCTATCAGCCTGAAATCTTGGTACTTACCGTTATCATAAGGGGTTCGTCGGGGATTTGGCAAGGGGAACCCGAACCGAACGCGACGTGACGAACGGGAAGGATATCCGGTCGCGATCGACCCCGGACGGCGTACACTAGAACGATCGATTGTTATTTATCCCGCCGGAGAGTTCGCGACGTGACCGGAGAGACCGCCAGACTAGAAACCACCCTACCGCGCCCCTGGCTCGATCGACTGCGGGCGATCGCCCGAGAGCGGGGACAATCCATCGAGGAGGTCACACGGCAAGCGATCGCCGCCTATCTCGGTATCTCGCCGATCGAGATGGAAATCGCCACTCTCCGACTGGAAATCGGTGAAATCTCGAAATTATCCACCCAGATCGCCGCTCTACACGCGCGATTATCCCTGTTAGAAGGTCGAGCCTTAATGCGAACGCCATCGACAGCGGTAGAGAGCGGGGAAGAAGACGACTACGAGGACGAACCCGACGAGATTTTAAACGATTTCCTGCCGGGTTAACTTCCTGGGCGCTCCATAACCCGGCGGAGTAGGTCGGCGAGTCGATCGGCGCTGTCGATAACCGCCAGTTTGCCCGCGTTGTCGGCCATTTCCGCCAGTCGATCGGGCGATCGCAGTAATTCCGCCACCGCGTCGATCAACTGCTCCGGGGTTAACTTCTCCTGACGGTAGAGATAGGCCGCGTCCGCGAGCGCGAAAACTTTGGCGTTATAAAACTGATGGTCTTCCGCGGCGTGGGGATAGGGGACGAGAATCGAGGGGGTACGGGTGATCGCCAACTCGGTCAAGGTTCCCGCGCCCGATCGACTGACCGCCAGATCCGCCCTCTGCCAGAGTCCCGCCATATTGTCGGAGAAGGGTAGGGGGAAATAATGCGGGTGCTGTAAACGGTCGGCGTGGCGATCATTCTCCCCCGTTAGATGGATGACATAAGCTCCCATCTCCATCCAACGCGGCGCGGCGGCGCGGACTAACTCGTTCAAAGCCACCGCGCCCTGGGAGCCACCGGCCACGACGATCAACGGTACGGAATCGGGAATCGGTAGATCGATCGGCCGCGGCGAGTGAAACTGTTCCCGCACCGGGGTACTCACCCAGAGGGTGCGCGCGCCTTTGAGGTAATCGGCCGTTCCTGCGAAGCCGAGAGCTACCGTATCGCAGAAACGACTCAAAAAACGGGTGACTTTGCCCGGAATGTAATTCGATTCGTGGAGGATGACCGGGATTCCCCGCAGACGGGCGGCGAGAATGGCCGGCCCCGCGATATAGCCTCCCGTGGTAAAAACCGCCCCGATCTGGCGTTGTTTCAGGAGATTGTAAACTTGAAAGATCGCCCGGATCTGGCGGAAGAAAATTTTTAGGGTTGTCAGCCCGGGACGGCCTTGAAATCCCTCGATCCGGACGGTGTGGAGCGGGTAGGTCTTGGGAACCAAGGTCTGCTCCAGGCGGTCTGGAACCCCTAACCATTCGATCTCGCGATCCGGCAGACGTTCGGCCACCGCTAGGGCGGGGAACAAATGACCGCCGGTTCCACTAGCGGCGATCAAGAGGCGGTTCGAGGTTCGTGTCATGGGTCGGGAGAGGGGAGTTTCAGCCCTAGAATGGAGTAATCTACGGAAGTCATCGATCGATTCTTATTCAACCTATCACTGATGCGTAACTTCATAACACTCCGAGCTACTTTTTTCCGTCCCTCGCTCGCTTTTCTGTTGGGGATCGGTTTAACGCTGGGGACGGCCGCCGCTCTCCGGGCCGAGAAACCCGAAACGGCTCCCGCCGCTTTAAAAACGACGATCGCGGCGATCGAGACCGCGGCGAACCAGCGCGATCTCCCAAAAGTAATGACTTTTTATAGTCCCGATTTCACCAATTCCGACGGCTTGAACCGGGCGACGATGGAAAAGGCGTTAACGCGTCTGTGGGAACGTTATAACAATCTCCGGTACACGACCACTTTACTCTCGTGGAATCGATCGGGCGGGAAACTGGTCGCGGAAACGATGACCAAAATCGAGGGAACGGGCAAAGTAAAAGGCCGGGCGGTGAGAATCAACGCCGCGATCCGTTCCCGCCAGCAATTTCAAGGCAATAAACTGATCGCCCAAGAAATTCTGAGCGAGCGGGTCGAACTTAGCGCGGGCAAAACCCCCCCGAGTATTCAGGTCAAAATTCCCGATCGGGTGAAGGTGGGTCAGGAATTCGATTTCGACGTGATTGTCAGCGAACCGTTAGGGGACGATCTTCTCGCCGGGGTGGCGATCGATGAGAAAGTGGATATCGATCGCTATCTCAACACGAAAGCGCTCGATTTAGAGTTACTTCAGGCGGGAGGGCTTTTCAAACGGGTTAAAGCCCCTGCTAATCCTGAAAATCGCTGGTTATCGGCGGTCTTGATTCAAGGGGACGGCATGACCGTCGTTACTCAACGGGTACGAGTGGAAAAATAAGGGGACGGATCGGGGGAACCGTCTCTAGGCAACGTTTCTAGCGCGGTCTCGCTTTCAAGGCCAGGCCCGCTACACCGCCAAAAAGGAGACTCAGAATGTTAAAGCCCCGCTCGGGAATTTCTAACGGCGTGTCGGAGGTTTCATAGATCACGGTTAGCCGGGTGGTAGCGGAAAGAAGAATACTCTGAGTGTTACGGATCGGGGGAATGAAACTCGCGTTCGAGTTCAACACTAGAGCGGCGTTGATCGGAAAATCGAGCGTTCCCGTTCCTTGGTAGAGAGAGAAATCCGAGGTCGGGATAGATAATTGTTTGTTGTCACTTCCGTCTAATAATAAAACTCGGAAATTATTGGGTTGCACGACGATTCCCGAGAAGTTCGTCACGGGAACCGGGGTTAACTCGATCGTCGTGGGCGAGGTAGAGGGAACCGAGATCGGCGTGCTCGCCCCGATTTGCAAGCTGTTAAAGGTGATCCTTCCTCCCTGATTGATAATGCTAAAGCTCCCCGTCGTGATTCCCTCGGCCTGGAGGGTGATCGATTTCAGCGGAAGCCATCCACTAGCGGCGAGATTATATTTCGGTAACTGGATAACGTCCGAGTCGGGCGCGGGTTGGTTACTGTTGAGTACGAATTCCACCTCTTGCGAATATCTAAAGATCGCGGCGTTTGCGGCCGACGCGTACAGCGCCAGGATTCCCGTTGCTAGAACGACGCGAGATAACATTTTTTTCATAGCCAGGATTCCGAAGGTGTTCGAGAACGAAAAGAAAAGGCCTTTTCCCTATAACTTCTAACGCTCTTACTCGTAGCTAGAACCCTATTTTTGACAAAAACCAACGAATCGAAATCAATCTCCATCGATACCTGGAGATTTTTAAAGTCTTTTATTCGAGTTTTACAAAATCCTTCTTTCTGTATCGTTCTTCCGGTTGTTTTGTGGCGATATTTTACGTTTTTTTGAGAAAATAATAAATATTCGCGAACGGAAAACTATCTTTACATTGGACGCGTTAGACCTCGGGGCGCGATTCCTGTCTGACGCTCTAAAAATCTAGAAAATTAGGGTTTTCGAGGATAAACAGTCTTTTTTCGCGAGAAGATTTTAGCCTCGATCGCCCTACGAGGTAAGGTTAGGACGATTCCGAGAGCGGGAAACCGACTCACGGCTTACTATCGTCTATCGTCTATCGCCTTCTGCCTAGGCGTGAAGCTACACTCGAAAAATTCTGTTTCCCGCGAGAGTTCTCGGTCTCCTGCCGGCACGAAAAAAGGAGAAGCGATCGCCTCTCCTTCGGACATCTTTACCTTGACTTTTCCTCTCTAGCTGGCCACGATGTATTCCTTAACGTTCGCGCGCCGTCTCCGCAGTTGGGTGAGCGCTTGATGCTCTAGCTGTCGGACGCGCTCGCGGCTGATATTCATTCTCTGCCCGATCTTGGCTAGAGATAACTCTTTACCGTCCCGGAGACCGAAGCGCAGGGAAATCACCTCGCGCTGTTGGGGGGTCAATTCCGCCATGAGATTTTCGAGATCCTGACGGAGTAATTCCTGGGTGATGAAGGTGTCGGGAGAGGTTCCGTCGTCTTCGAGGAGTTCCGACAGTTCCGTGTCCTGGTTATCCCCCACGCGCACGTCCAGGGAGATGGGTTGACGCGCCATGCTGAGATATTCCCGGATCTGCGCCGGTTCGATCTCTAGTTCGCGGGCGATCTCGGCGGGGGTGGCACTTCGTCCCAGTTGTTGGGCGAGTTCCCGCTGGGTTTTCTTGATCTTGTTCAGTTTTTCGGTGATGTGGATGGGTAGGCGGATCGTTCGCGCTTGCTGGGCGATCGCTCGGGTGATCGCCTGGCGAATCCACCAGTAGGCGTAGGTCGAGAATTTATACCCTTTGGTGGGGTCGAATTTCTCCACGCCCCGTTCTAGTCCTAAGCTTCCTTCCTGGATTAGGTCGAGGAATTCCATGTTGCGCTTTTGATATTTCTTGGCGATGGCGACTACCAAGCGCAGGTTCGCCTCGATCATTTTTCGTTTCGCCCGATTGCCGAGTTGGATGGCTCGATCGAGTTCTTCCCCGGTTAGGTTCACCGAGGTCGCCCACTCCGCCCGATCGGGTTCCCGTCCCAGTTTGGCCGCTAGTGCTTCTTTTTTCTCTAACAGCGTCATCATTTTTTGGACTTGTTTCCCGTAAACAATTTCTTGTTCGTGGGTTAACAAGGGAACTCGCCCGATCTCGTGCAGATAGGTACGAACCATATCGGCTGAGAGCGTGGGTTGTTGCTGGATTTCGTTGAGTTTAGCGGTGGGCATTTGCTTGGTCGTGACTCCTTACGCACGCAGAAATTCTGTCGCTACTCCGATTCGAGGGATTTTCGAGTCGGCTTTATGTGAAGTCGGTACGAGTTTGATCGGAATATCTTGATTGTATCCCGAGCGTTTAGACGAAGCCAATCGCCTAAAGGTTCAGAAATAATTCATTCTTTGGTATGATGTTAGGTTAATCAATTCGCCGACCCCGTTCGATCTCTATCATGACCGATCGCTCGGCAAACGAAAAGAGTCTCCGGTGGGGGATCGCCGTATTCGATCGGGGTAGTAATCGCTACCGTTGGTCGGGGAGGCAGGAGACAGGAGGCAGGAATCTGGAATCTGGAGCCGGTCGCGCGAATACAGCGGGAAGGTTCGATCGATACCCGGCTGGTTGACACTTTTTCCGAGTTTCCCCGAGCGGGAACGCGAATAGAAAAACATTCTTATAAAAACCGGGATCTCGACTCGCGGGGTATTTATCATAGACACGGGAGGACGCGCCCCGGCGAAGATTCTCGCGTGGAAAACTCCCTTGCCGCTCTACAGTATCCCTTATTCGTGGGCGCGTGAGGTCGCGGGTCATCCCCTCGATCGCACTCCGAAAAAATTAGAGGAATCACCATGTCTAAAACCGTCGTTATCGATCCCGTCACCCGGATCGAGGGTCACGCGAAAATCTCCATCTTCCTAGACGATGCCGGAGAGGTGGACGACGTGCGCTTTCACGTTGTCGAGTATCGCGGTTTCGAGAAATTCTGCGAGGGAAGACCGATGTGGGAGATGGCGGGAATCACCGCCCGCATCTGTGGCATCTGTCCGGTCAGTCACCTCCTCTGCGCGGCCAAAACCGGCGATAAAATCCTCGCGGTACAGATTCCCCCCGCGGGCGAAAAACTGCGAAGATTGATGAATTTGGGACAGATCACCCAATCCCACGCCCTCAGTTTTTTCCATCTCAGCAGTCCGGATTTTCTCCTCGGTTGGGATAGCGATCCCGCCAAGCGGAACGTTTTCGGACTGATCGCCGCCGATCCCGATCTGGCTAAGGCCGGTATCCGTTTACGCCAATTCGGTCAGAAAATTATCGAACTGTTGGGGGCGAAAAAAATTCACCCGGCTTGGTCGGTTCCCGGTGGAGTCCGTTCGCCGCTGTCGGAAGAGGGACGGCAATGGATTAAAGACCGTCTGCCGGAATCGAAGGAGACTATCTACCTCGCGCTGAATCTCTTTAAACAACTGCTCGACAACCTGACTACCGAGGTACGAGAGTTCGGTAATTTTCCCTCGTTATTTATGGGGTTGGTAGGAAAACACGACGAGTGGGAACATTACGGCGGACATATCCGCTTTACCGATAGCGCGGGAAATATTGTCGCCGATAATTTGAGCGAGGATAATTATCGCGATTATATCGGTGAATCCGTCGAGAAATGGTCGTATTTGAAGTTTCCCTACTATAAACCGTTCGGGTATCCCGACGGCATCTATCGCGTCGGCCCGCTGGCGCGGTTGAATGTCTGCTCGCACTTCGGGACGGAAGGCGCGGACGTGGAGTTACGGGAGTATCGCGATCGGGTCGGTGGGGTGGCTACTTCGTCGTTTTACTATCACTACGCCCGTTTAGTGGAGATTTTAGGGTGTTTAGAACAGATCGAGCGGCTGATCGACGATCCGGATATCGTTTCTAAACGCTGTCGCGCCGAGGCGGGAATTAACGCGCTCGAAGGGGTGGGAGTGAGTGAAGCACCGCGGGGGACGTTATTCCACCATTACAAGGTGGACGAGAACGGACTGATCGAGAAGGTGAATCTGATTATCGCCACGGGAAATAATAATCTGGCGATGAATCGGACGGTCAAACAGATCGCGCGACACTATATTCACGGTTCGGAGATCCCGGAGGAGATGTTAAACCGGGTGGAGGCGGGAATTCGCTGTTACGATCCCTGTTTGAGTTGCTCGACCCACGCGATGGGACAGATGCCGTTACATCTGGAGTTGGTGAACGCGGCCGGAGAGGTGGTTAGCCAGAAATGGCGCGATTAAACGCGGGAGGGCTGAAGTGGTTTCAGCCCTTTTCGGTTAATTATTTAAGAATCGGGTGGCGTTTTCGTAGAGAGATTCGATCGGACCGGAAAAGTTGATACTCGATAGTTCGATCGAATCTCCCGATCGATAGATGCTAGGAATCCACAGACCATCGGGGCGACGCTGAAATCGCTCGACTAAAATTTGTTTTTGATGGACGAGTAGGTATTCCTCGAAGGATTCGATCGATTATTGTAGCCGAATCCCTGTCGGGGAGATTTAGGACGGTTCGGACAGTATTCTCGCTTCTAAATGCCGAAACCAACGGGAACGTATCGTCCAAACGAGTAAGAAGATCGGGAGTAAGATGGTTTTGAACACGAGGGGGAGAAAAACATTACTCCTCTCGATCGCTTCGGCTAATAAGCCGTCTTGAATTCTCATGATCACGATAATTGTTAAGATAACGCCTAAACATCCTAGAATTATCGCTTCTTTGCCCGTGGGAATCGTGAATCCCCATCGGAAAGGTTGACGTAACCAATGCACGATACCGCTCCCTACCCATTCTAAAAAATTGACGATTTTTCGCGGGTACAGGGTTTCCACGATGACGGGTATCCAAAACCACGGGCTAATCGTTAAATTCATCCTGTAGGTCGGGGTTAATATCAGTCGAATTTTTAAAATCACGTTGTAAATGACGAAGAAAATAAACTGAAGGAAAAATTTCGGTAAATAAAGGAGATAATCGGGGCGATCGAGGAGTTCCCGGATATTCGAGAAGAAGGTAGCGATAAATAAAATTGTCAATCCCGCTCCGATATATAAGAGCGAGATAATTATCTTTTTCGCCCAAGTACGGGGATTCCGCGCCGCGTAGTCGCTCAAGAATAGCAAGAAAAACAAAAAACAGAGGAGAAAACTACTTCGATCGGGAGAGGCGATCGATAGTTTATTGAATAACCATATCCCGATCGCCACGACTCCAATTCCCTTAGTCCAGATCGGATGGTTTTGGAGACAGTATACACTGATGATTAAACTCCCGATAAAAATTAAAGTTTGAGCGACAATAAAAAGGTGAATTTTGAATCCAGTAATTTCTCGATCGGGTAGATTGAAAGATTTACGAGTCCAGTCGATCGCTTCTCGAATCAGATCGGGATCGAAGGGGGCGATAATGTGATCGGACGTGGGAGAAAGGAAAAATTTACGGGCTGTTCCCGTGGCGAAATCACCGCAAATCTCGTTAGTATTATAAGGTTTTGATTCGGGTAGAGCCGAGTGAAGAAATATTTCTCGGAGTTTGTGAATCGGGTTTAATTGCTCGTAGATGCCTAACGCGAATAGTAAATTTTTCGGAGCGGTGGGAGTGACTTCACTGCCGTAACTCATGGTAACGGTCGATCGGATATCGGGGTATTTTCTGGCGAATTCTAGGGCTGTATTGCCTCCCATCGAGTGACCGAGAATCCCGATTTTTTGAGAATCGAATCGTTGGGGGGGTGTTTTGAATATAATCGTAGATCTCTTTCGTGTCTTCTAGGGTTGTTACGGTCAACTGATCGAAGAGGTTTTCCGATTTCGTAAGGGGGGAAGATTCCCCGAACCCTCGATAGTCAAAAGCGATAGCGGCGATTCCATTTCGGGCGAATTCTACTGCCAACAGGTGAGCGTGTTGTTTCGAGTTATTAATCCCGTGACCGAGAATCACGACCGGGAAAGGAGTTTTTTTCGAGTCGGGCAGATACAGTTTACCGGCTATGGTTTCTCGATTTTTATTGAGGATGGTGAAAGGTTGTACCTGTAAATTCACGTAGGGATTCGAGAGAATACTGAAAACGATTCCCGCGATGAGTAGGATTATCCCTAACCGAATGCCTCGATGAATTTTGGTTTGTAACCATTTCAGCATAGCGAATACTAGACGGCGAAAAGGACACGGAAGCTAATTTTTAATAAATCTCATAAACGATTTGTTTTAGATAGTTTAAAAAAATTTAAAACTAAAAAACTATACAATAATTTTTTAACAAGAATATTCTTCTTTCTTATGAAACCTGAATCGGGATTCCTTTCCCACGCGACAATTTTTCAATTCCGCGCGTAGGTCTATTGATGTATACGCTTATTGTACCCGAATTCCTATCGGAGTAATCGGACGGTTAAAAATTCTCAAACTATCGTTTCTTTGTCCGAGGGTTTTCTGGATGATCTTCTGAATTCTTACCGCATCTCCCGGTCTAGTCGATAGGGGAACGCGTTTCGATCGCTCGCGGGCCGATCGAGCGAAACAGGGGAAAATAAACGAGAAAAAGACTTCCCCGGCCCGGTTCACTTTTAACCGAGATCGTTCCCCGATGGGCGCGCGCGATCGCCAGCGCGATCGCCAATCCTAAGCCGGCTCCCCCCGTGTGACGGGATCGATCGCTCTCGACGCGGTAAAAGCGATCGAAAATCCGCCCGAATTCCGCGGACGGAATGCCGATGCCGGTATCTTCCACCTCTATAACGGCCTGTTCCGAAGTCGCGAGCGATCGCAGGGTAATTGTCCCACCCTCGGGAGTGTAGCGGATCGCGTTGGTGACGAGATTGGCGACGAGACGATATAGTTGTTCTTCATCCCCGAGAATCGCGATCGATCGATCGGCCGCGATTTCCGTCCGTAGTTGTAAACCCGCGGCGATCGCCAACGCCTCGAACTCATCGGCGATATCGGCGACGAGAGTATTTAAATTCACCGGCCGGGCTTTCAGCGGTCGGGTTTGTAAATCCACGCGCGAGAGCAGTAGGAGATCCTGGACGAGTTGAATCAGTCGATCGTTCTGTCGCTCGATCGTTTCTAGCGTGTTCCTGGCTTCGGAATCCGTCCATCGATCGCTTTCCAGGGCGGATTCAACGGTCGCGCGCACCGCGGCGAGGGGGGTGCGTAACTCGTGCGCGACATCCCCGGTGAACTGTCGGATCTGGAGATAAGACCGATAGACCGGACGCATAGCGAGGCCCGCCAGCCACCAACTCGCGCCGGTGATAAATAGCATCGTCACGGGCAGACCGATCAGCAATAACCGGCGGGTGGTAGCTAGATTTTCATCGAATTCGTCGAGCGATCGCCCGACTTGCAGATAGCCCCAGGGTCGATGATCGGCCGCGTGTAACAGTAGGGAGAGGTGATGATAGCGCGTTCCCCGGCGATCTTTTAGGGTTTGCCAGACTTCATCGCCACCGAGCCACGGGAGCGCGTCCGGTTGCCGTCCGACGGTGGCGACTAACCGCCCGGAGCGCGTCAGGAAACGGGCGTAATATCCTTCCTGTTGTACCGTCCCGAGAACGCGCCGCCGCGTTTTCTCCTTGGCGCAAATTTCCCCGACGATACAGAGATCGGGGATCAGTTCGCTCGCGCCCGGCTCGATCTCGCCGGGTCGATCGAGATTCGGTTCCAGGCCGTCGTGTAACGTTCCCGCGACCGATTCTAGTTCGCGATGGAGAGCGTGCCAGCGAGTACCGGTTATCATTCGATCGAACGCGATCGCGCCGGAACCCAGAATCAGCGCCATCACCGCGACATAATAGCCGGTCAGACGCGAGCGGGTGAGATGGAAAAGTTTACGTTCGTTCATGGGGGGAATTGAGACGATAACCCAACCCGTAGACGGTTTCTAACAGTCCATCGCAACCGTGATCGGCTAATTTCCGACGTAGGAGACGGATCTGGGCGGGGACGACATTACTGGTCGGGTCGGCTTCCATGTCCCACACCTGATTCATCAACCGATCGCGCGTCAGGAGTCGATCGGGATGTTTCATGAAATACTCTAGAAGCTGAAATTCTTTGGCGGTGAGCGGGATAACCCGATCGACCCCCCCGATCCGCGCCGAAACGGTCGCGGTTCCGTAGTCGAGTTGAAGTATACCGAGTTGGAGTTTTTGCGGGGAGAGGGAGGGCGATCGACGGTGTAACGCTCTCACTCGCGCCTTTAATTCCGCCATTCCGAAAGGTTTTATTAGATAATCGTCCGCTCCCGCGTCTAATCCGGTGACTTTATCTTCCATGCGGTCTTTCGCGGTGAGGAGAAGGATCGGGAGCGGGTTATTTTTCGATCGAACCCGCTGACAGAGTTCTAATCCCGACAATCCGGGCAGTAACCAATCCAGGATCGCCACCGTGTACTGCACCTGATGATTCTCCAAATATCCCCAGGCTTCCGTACCGTTTTGCACCCAATCCACGATATATTTTTCGCGCTGTAAACTGGCTTCGATCGCCCGTCCTAGATCCGGTTCATCTTCTACCAAAAGAATTCGCATACAGTCTTCGAGAGCGTGTCGGATGGCTTGATTTTGCCCTTTCTCTTTATGATAGAAACTCTCGCGGGATCTCTCAACCGGCGTTACCGGTTACATGGAATGTCCTGGCATCCCTCCAGATAGGAGAGCCGGATCGAGCATCCCGAAAATCATGGCGACGTGCGCGACAACGAGAAACATGGCCACGAAGGCGGCGTGAACTCCTAATTTCCATTCGTCACTTCTAAAACGCCAGATCGCCCCGATCTCTAGTAACGCGATTCCCAAAAGAGGAACGACCCCGAGCAGGTAAAAACCCACGGCGATCACGTCGATAATCGTTCGCCAACCACCGGAGGCGGTCAGGGGAATCACCGCGTTAGAGAGCAGGTATAGGAAGATCACGAGAAAGTAGAAACCCGCGATAATTCCCGCGATTTTATTAATTTGTCTGACCGTTCCTTTCCAGTCCCTAGTATATAAAATATATAATTCCGTGATGGCGATCGTTTCCGCTAGAATGACCGGAATCGCCATAAAAATCAACAGGTTCCAAGGTTGATTCGTGGCGAGAAGTTCCATGTAGTGAGTCATGTTCATCGGAGTAAACCTGAAGGTAGAAGGTGTTTCGATCGATAGTCACGTCGAACCGTTTACCGGGGTTCTCACCGAAGCGAAAGCTCACCGATCCCTTACCACGAGAACTTTTTCGCTTGTCGGAAAAACCGCCGTCCGGGTAGCCCCTCTATTTATCTCTAGGAATTTCCCGTTTCGCGGGGGCTAACTTGTCAACGAACTATCTTTCCCTATTTCTCATAATGGCAGGGAATTATAAAACCAAGATGAAATACTCGCGCGCCCGATCGATTCTCTCCCGTCGATCGATCAACGCGAAATGACAACAAATTGTAACCGGATGTAACAATCGATCGCCGAACGTTATCGAGCGATCGAAAAAATAATTCCCGCGAACGGGTGCGGATACCCTTACCCGAACACGCGATGCTGGAGGGAGGGCATCTGTCGGCGGACCTGTTCGATACGGTTGGGATTGATTTCCGCGATGGCAACGCCCGGCGTTTCGCCCGCGTCGGCGAGGATCGCGCCCCAGGGGTCGATAATCATCGCGTGGCCGTGGGTGTAACGTCGTTCGTAATTATTGCCGGTTTGCGCGGGGGCGATGACGTAACAGGTATTCTCGATCGCCCGCGCCTGTAATAATACTTTCCAATGATCTTTGCCGGTGAAAGCGGTAAAAGCGGCGGGAATAAACAGAATATCGGCTCCCTGGCGCGATAAATGGCGGTACAGTTCGGGAAAGCGGACATCGTAGCAGATAGAGAGGCCGATTTTGCCCAGACTGTCCGAGGTATAGAGAGGGGGTAACACCTTTCCCGCGACTACCGTACTCGATTCGCGATAGGTATTGCCGTCGGGGACGTTGACATCGAATAGGTGAATTTTCTGGTAGCGCGCCAGTTCTAAACCGTTGGGGTCGATGAGTAAGGCGGTATTGAAAGCTTTATCGGGATTGTTCGACTCCGGGACGGGAAAACCCCCACCTAACAGGGTTACTTGAAAGCGTCGGGCCATCGTGCGGAGAAATTTATCGGCTTTTAGGGCGATCGAGTCGGCGAGGGCGATTTTTTCCTGTTCCGTCCCCATAAAGGCGAAATTTTCCGGTAAACCGATCAGTTCCGCGCCGCGACGGACGGCGAGTTCGATCAATTCTTCCGCCTCGACGAGATTTTTGTCGAGATCGGACTGGCTCATCATTTGAATAGCGGCGGCGAGATAGGATTTCATGTCAAAATCAAACGTCTAACGTCGAGAGGCGAGATCGCGAACGGGTCGGGGGATAGAATCTAGATCCTGTACTGTAATAGAATCGATCGACAACGCGCCCGTCGATGGCGATCTTCCATTGTATCCAAATCCCCGATCCGCGTAACCGATGAAAAGTATTGTTTTTTGTGACTTTGACGGGACGATCACCGCGGTGGAAACCTTCGCGGGAATGCTCAAGGAATTCGCGCCCGAACTGTCCGCCCGTTTGATGCCGCGGATGTACGATCGCTCTCTCACCTTACGCGAGGGAGTCCGACAGCTTCTAGAGTCGATCCTGGCGAAACAGTACGACGATATTCTCGCTTACGCCGAAAATAAGCCGATTCGGGAGGGATTACCCGAATTATTGGACTTGTTGCAAGAGCGATCGATCCCCTTCGTCATCCTGTCCGGGGGACTGCGGGACATGGTGGAGACGGTGTTAAAGCGACACAATTTGTTAGAAAAAGTAACGGCGATCTACGCGGTGGAGATCGATCGAGCGGGAGAATATCTACAGGTTCGTTCCGATTTCGAGGACGGGACGGAATTAGTCGCCAAGGCGCGGATCATGGAACGATATCCGGGGTATTTCCCGATCGCCATCGGCGATTCCGTCACCGATATCACGATGGCGCGGCGGGCCTCGATCGTGTTCGCGCGCGATCGTCTGATCGATTACCTGAAAGCGGAAAACAAGCCCTATATCGAATGGGAGAACTTTTTCGACATCCGGCGACAGCTAATCGATATCGAGGAGAATTAGAAAATGGGAAGATGGGGTGTCGGGTGTTGGGTATCGGGAGATGGGGAGCGGGAAATAAGTAGATAATTTCGGGACAAAATCGAGAGTTTCGAGAAAGTTATTCCCTACACCCTACATCCTACACCCCACACCCCTCCTTCCTGCCTCCTGACTCCTGACTCCTGACTCCTGACTCCCTAGCTACCCGAAAACTGTTGAATTCTGCAAGAGGACTTATGAACGATCCCCGTCTCGCCTTGATCGACGCGTCGCGCCGGTTCCATCAACTCGGTTGGATGCTGGGAACCGCGGGGAATCTCTCCGCGAAAGCGATCGAGGATGAGGGTAGTTTCTGGATTACCGCCAGTGGCAAAAGTAAAGGACGGTTAGAAAAAAAGGATTTCGTGCGGATCGATCGCTCCGGAAACGTGGTAGAAACCGGACACCCGGAGAATCGTCCTTCCGCGGAAACCAGTATCCATCAAGCGATTTACTCGTTATTTCCCGACGCGCGCGCCTGTTATCACGTTCACTCGATCGAGGCGAATCTCGCTTCTCGTTTTACCGACGGGGAAAATCTGCCATTACCCCCGTTGGAGATGATCAAGGGGTTAGGGGTTTGGGTGGAGAATCCGCGGGTATCGATGCCGGTGTTCCGCAACCATCTCGACGTACCGAAAATCGCCCGCGAGATAGAGGCGCGTTTTCAAGTCTCGCCGCCGGAGGTTCCCGCGTTATTAATCGTCGATCACGGGGTCACGGTTTGGGGGAAATCGACGGAAATTGCCGAGAATTATCTAGAATTGGTCGAGTATATTTTTCGCTACACGGTCGCCGAACGTCAGTTAGCGCGGAAGGGATAGGGAAAGCTCTTGTTCCCTTGATTTCCCTATCCGTTTCGATTTCGATTATCGCGCGGGGAGTCCGGGCAGGCGTTTCTTACAGCCGCGGTTGAGGAAGCCGTCGAGACCCCAAGCCGCGCACTCGATCGTCTGGACTTGGTTCGGGGCGGTGGCGGTGGTAAAGTCACAGGAAACGTAGCCGTTGCCGTCCGTGTCCACCGACTGGCAGGTAACTCCGTTAATATCCTGCCGGAGAACACTGGCCACGTAGTCTTTCAGTTGTCCCTCGGCGAAACCCCTACCGAAAAGAGACTGACCGATGGTTTTTCCCGCGGTTAAGAGAAATCCCCCGATAGCGGCGAGGACGATGCCCACGACGGCGATTATCACGAAAATTTTGATTTTTTGCATAAAGCGCGGATCTCCGAAAACCGTATTGATGAGTTTTTGGAATCATTGTATCGGTTCTCGGTACACCTGCCGAGAAAATCGCGGTTTTTTTCCCGATCGCTCCCCGCGAGAGCCTATACTGATAGAGAAAGATCACCTAACCGCTCTCACTGCATGAACACGACTATCGCGCTCTCGTGGACACTGGGCATCGTTCTCGGGGTAATGACGCTCCTGTTTATCTTGCGGATCGTGCTGACGTGGAACCCGCGGATCGATGTGAACCGTTTTCCGTTCAATCTCGTCGCCTGGCCGACGGAACCTTTTTTAATTCCCGTCCGGAAAATCATTCCTCCCCTCGGTGGGGTGGATATCTCGCCGATTATCTGGGTGGGCATCTGTACGCTCGCGCGCGAAATTCTCCTCGGACAACAAGGCTTGATCGTGATGGCGACGCGCTGAACTTTCTCCGGTTAGCGCGTCACGGGGAGTCGATCAATCTAAGAATCGATCGACGCGGGGATGATCGGTTTGTTTTTTCAGTTGACTCCGGAAATTCCGCACGATCGAGCTACAGGCGTGAGCGAATCGATCCATCCATTGACGGTATTCCTGTAGTTGCAAATTATCGATCGGTTCCGAACGATCGCCCGCGAACGTTATTCCGTCCTTGGGAGTCACCGGAAATCGCTCTAACCAAATTAATCGGGGACAGGTCGCTTCCCAGTATTTATGAGCGATCGTCGCGCCTAAATATTTACATCCGAATTGATAAATACAAGTTAAAATAGCGGTCATATCCTCGACCGTCATCGAGTCTATCAGGAGCATTCGAGCGGTAATCGGGTCGAAATCATCGCTGAAACGAGTGCGATCGTCATAAAAAGCCCCCGCGAGATTCGCTCTCTCTAAATCGGCCCCCGCCAACCAAGTTTCGCGGAGATTCGCGTGTTCTAATCTCGCTTCTTGTAAACACGCGTCCTTGAGAATCGAAGCGTGTAAATTCGCGTGTTCTAAAATCGCCCGCGCGAAATTCGCGTCCTTACAGTACGCTTTCTCTAGATCCGAGCGGGTGAGATCGGCTTCTGACAGTTCGACACGCGTTAAATAAGCTTGTTGGAGATTCGTCTCCCGCAAACACGCTTTTTTTAGATTCGCCCCGCACAAATTCGCGCCCTGAAGGTTCACGGATTGTAGGTTCGCCCCCTCTAGATCGCTCTCCTGTAAATCCGCTCCGGCCAAGTTCGCCCCCGTCAAGTCAATACCGCTTAGAGTCAGCCCTCGCAAATCCGCCCCCGGAAGTTGCGCGCCGGGAAACTGTCTTTTCCCTAACGCGTAAGCCGCTCTAATCTCGACCTTCGCTAACTTGATTTTCGTCGTTACCATCATTAGCTTCTCACTCTTGAATCAAACAAACGATCGTGCGATCGGATAACATAGTTATCACTATGGCTGACAATACTGGTAAAAAAATCGCTCCGAGATGAGTTGACACGATCATTTATATATGGTAGCATCGTCTCACGATTTCCCTGGCGTTCCGAGCGGTTACTTCCCTCCGAAGCTGAAGTCAGTGCGCGTTCGGCAAATTTATCCGCTATTTCGCGGGAGAAATTAGGAATTTAGCCGGGGACAAAAACAGGAGTCGGCTGACAACCGATCCGGGACTCGCGTTAAAACTGACCGTAAAGGAATTCCGCGACTTTCAAACCACGGTAGGGATCGATAGTATACCCGATCGAACCGACGGAAAAAACGGGAAATAGAGCGATTCGCGTGTTTGCCGTCGATACCCCTTTCTCCTCTGTTAATCAAGCTATATCGGGAGAGAGAGCGATAATTTATCGAATAATAGTTAGTTCGCGAGGATTTTCCCGCTTTTTTTTCCGATCGAGAGCGGACTTCCTGCAAAAGTAACCATCGAAAGTTAAATTCAACTAGAAACTTACGATTTCAAGAATAAAAGAGCGAAAAATTCATACCGTATCCTTTTACGCTCTCTCTAGTCCTCCTTTCTCCTTCTGACTCCTGGCTCCCGTCCCCACTGGAAATTTTGGATTTTTGCCGGAGGTCTAGCGTCTACACTCCCGATTATCGTTTCGGACGGGCTAACTAGGATTGATAAACCGCGGTTAGCCCGGAGATCCGGATTTCGCGCGAGGGAGCGGGAACCCGATCGGAGAGCTTGGAAAGATTAGAATAATGAGGTTATCCCTTTCCCTCGAATCGCCTATCGACTCCGGGAAGTGCGACCTTTAAAGTTTAGCTCGTTTAATGATGATATCGTCTCCCGGTCAAAATCCCCCGCGTCAACCCCCGAAAGAAAACGACTGGCGGTTATTACTGCGATTACTGCCCTACGCGCGACAACAGAAAAAGCTTCTCGCGTTGTCTCTCGTCCTGCTGTTGCCGCTATCCCTCACCGGCGCGATCCAGCCCCTGATTATCGGTCAGGCGGTCTCTGTCCTACGAAAAGAGACGGTATGGGGCTTTCTCTCGGAGATGTCCGTATCCGCGGCGTTAAATACGCTGATCTGGCTATTATTGGCGACGATTGTTTTCCGGCTAATTTTCGCCACGCTACAGGGGTATCTGGTGCAGAGGGTGGGGCAGGAAATTACCGCGACGGTACGGGAGGCTCTGTTCGTCCATGTTACCGCGCTCTCGTCGAGCTTTTTCGATCGCACTCCCGTGGGCCGCCTGGTGACGCGGTTAACCAGTGACGTGGAAGCGTTGGGGGAGGTATTCGCGAGCGGGGCGATCGGTGTGTTGAGCGATCTGGTGTATATTTTAGTGATCATCGCCACCATGTTCACCCTGCAATGGCAGTTAGCGTTATTGCTGGTGTTGATGTTACTGCCAGTGACGGTGCTGATTATCTACTTCCAACAGCAGTATCGGAAAGCGAACTATCAGGTACGCGAGGAGTTATCGACACTCAATTCCCAATTGCAAGAGAATGTTGTCGGGATGAATATCGTGCAGATGTTCCGACGGGAAAAGTTTAACGCGGAGATGTTCCGCGTCACCAACCTACACTATCGTCAAGCGATCGATAAAACGATTTTCAACGATTCCGCGGTCTCCGCGACGCTGGAATGGGTGGGATTGGTAGCCGTGGCGGGGGTTTTGTGGTTGGGTGGGCTTTTGATTTTGCGAAAAACGATCGATTTCGGGGTTCTATCGGCGTTTATTTTGTTTTCCCAGCGACTTTTTAACCCCTTGCGTCAGTTCGCCGAGAAATTCACCATGTTCCAGTCGGGATTTACGGCGATCGAGCGGATTAACGAGTTGATGGCTATCCCGATCGAGATCCGCGATCCCGGCGCGGAAAAAGGGCTTTCTCTGGTCGATACCCGCGGGGGTGGCGAGATCCGCTTTGAAAATGTCTGGTTCGGCTATAAACCCGATGAATTCGTCCTGAAAGATCTCGATTTTACCATCCCGCCGGGGCAGAAAGTGGCGTTAGTCGGGCCGACGGGCGCGGGAAAAAGTTCGATCATCCGGCTTCTCTGCCGTCTCTACGAACCGACGCGGGGACGGATTCTCGTCGATGGGATCGATATCCGGGATCTTCCCCAAGCGGAATTACGGCGTTATATCGGCGTGATTTTACAGGAAAGTTTTCTATTCGCGGGGGACGTGAAACGGAATATTACGTTAGGGGAAAATTACGATCTCGATCGGGTAAAAGCGGCCGCGAGGCTGACGAATATCGATCGATTTATAGAGGAATTACCCGACGGTTATAACACGTTACTACGGGAGAGGGGAACGAATCTTTCTTCCGGACAGAAACAGTTACTCGCGTTCGCGAGGGTAGCGATTCGCGATCCGAAGGTGTTGGTTCTCGATGAAGCGACGGCGAGTTTGGACGTGGGAACGGAGGTGTTAATTCAGGAGGCGCTCTCGAAGATTTTAGTCGATCGAACCGCGATTATTATCGCCCACCGTCTCTCGACGATCCGCGACGTGGATAGGATTCTCGTCCTCAAACGCGGGGAGTTAGTCGAGTCGGGTTCTCACGAGGAGTTATTAGCGGAAAACGGACTCTATGCCAGTTTGTACAAGTTGCAGATGTTGGGAACTGACGCGTGATCGATTCTCTCTCTCATCGCTTTCTAGCGTTAAAAATCCCCGTGGATCATTCACGATCGAGCGTCGGGATTATCAATTAACGCGAGAGGGCGCGAGGCTCGCGTCCCTACAGATCGCGCGATTCCCGCTCCGGTAGCGGTAGGGTGAAATAGAACGTACTCCCCTCGCCGAGAACACTTTCGGCCCAGATTTTCCCCCCGTGTCGGGTGACGATATTCTGACAGATCGCCAATCCTAATCCGGCCCCTCCCTTCTGACGGGCATCGCTAATATCCACCTGCTGGAAACGCCCGAAAATCGACTCTAATTTATCGGCCGGGATGCCGCGGCCGCGATCTTCTACCGAAAGGAGGATGCGGGGGGTGGGGAAGTCTGTATCCGGTTCCGGGTCTATCGCTCGCGCCCTTACCCGGATCGTACTGCCCGCGGGGGAGAATTTGATGGCGTTGCCGATGAGATTGACGAGGGTTTGCTCGATCGCCGCCCGATCGACATTTACGGTCGCGTTCAGGGGAACACTTTCGAGGGTGATCCCGGCATTTTTCGCCAGCATAGCCACGGAATCGAGGGATTTTTCGATAATTTCGCCTACCGAACAGGGTTCTTTTTCTAATTCCATGTTTCCCGATTTCAAGCGTTCGAGATCGAGGATATCGTCCACTAAACTCCCGAGGCGATCGCAGTTCCGCGAGGCGATCGCCAGCATTTCCCGCGCCGTGTCCGCTTGACTATCGAGAACCCCCGCGGCCAGCAAACCGATCGCGCCGCGGATCGCCGTCAGGGGGGTGCGGAGTTCGTGACTGACGACGGAGATAAATTCGTCTTTCATCCGTTCGATCGCGTGGCGCTCGCTGATATCGGAGGATACATTCGTCACGATCCAGCAGTCGTTTTCCGCGTCGTAGCGGGGACTGCTGATCTGGGAGATCCACAGTTGGCTTCCGTCCTTACAGTGGAAACGATACTCGTAAGTTGCCGGACGACAGGCGAAAATATTGTCAAAAACGTTCGGTAACATCGCGTTCCAGTCCTCCGGATCGATCCGACTCGTCCAGAGATTCGGATCGACCGTCAATTCCTCGGCGGTAAAGCCCGTGATCCGCTCGCTGGTCGGGGAAACGTGGTCGATCGCCCAGCCACCATCGCGAAAAACCCTGAAACTGCTTAAAATCACGTTCACATTGCTTTGAATATCGTTTAATCGCGCTTCGGAGGCTTGTAGGGCGAGTTCGAGATATTTGCGATCGGTGATATCCTGTACGAACCCGTGCCAGACGATCTCGCCATTCTCGCGGCGTTCCGGCTGGGAATTGGCCTGAAGCCATTTAATCTTGCCCGAGGGAACGATAATCCGCCACTCGTACCGGAAGGGTTTCAGGTTATCGAGACTTTCGACTACAGCCTGTAAATAACCCGCGCGATCCTCCGGGTGGATCGCGTCGAATACGGGTGTGGCATCGACCAAGACATCGGCAATGGGAATTTCATGAATCTCCTCGAACGTGGGATTCACGTACTCGAAGCGTCGCGGCCCGTTCAGTCCTTCCACGACGGTGTAGAGTACCCCCGGCAGGGCCGTCGCTAGAGCCTGGAAGCGGTTTTCTTTCTCCTGTAACTCGTCGCGCGATCGACTCAGTTCCAGTTCGACCTGTTTGCGTTGCGTGATATCGAGTACCGTTCCCACGAAACGGATCGGTTTCCCGTTCGAGTCGAGGATCGCCTCTCCGGTCGCGGTAATATAGCGGAGCGAACCGTCGGCGCGGACGACGCGGAGATCCCGTTCCACGGTTTCTCCCCGATCTAATCGCTCCGCGAAATCCTCGTAAATGTCCCGATCGTCGGGATGGATGATTCGGGAAACCATCGCCTCGGGGGAAGGGGGAATACCGAGGGGATCGAGGCCGTGAATCCGATAGAGTTGTTCCGACCAGAAAACCGTTCCCGTGGCGAGATCGAATTCCCAACTGCCGATATGCGCGACGCGTTCGGCTTCTCGGAGGATACTTTCGGCGCGTTGACGATCGGTGTAGTCGCGAAAAACCGAGAGTAGACAGGGATGACCGTCTAGTTCGATCGACTCGCCAGAAACCGACCCGATCCGGATCTCGCCCGATCGAGCGCGCCATTGAATCTCGATATCGCGAAAACTACCGTTTAACTGTAATTGTCGCTGGATCTCGCACTCTCGATCGGGGTGGGCGAGTAATCCTAGGTCTCGCGCGGTACAGCCGATCGCCTCCTCGCGACTGTATCCGGTCTGGACGGCGAAGCGATCGTTGACCGCGATATAGGCGCCCGTTTCCAGACTGACGATGGCGATCGCGTCGGGAGAGGCGCGGAAAATCTTGGCGAATTTGTCCTCGGATTCGTCGAGGGCGCTTTTCGTGCGATCGAGCGATTCCTGTAATTTCGCCGCCATACTCTCGAAGGAGCGGGTGAGCGTTTCCAGTTCGTCGATGGCGATCTCCCGTCGCGGTTGTTGTCCCCATTCCCCGCGCTCTAGGTTTTGACTGGCGCGGTTGAGATCGAGGATCGGTTTGGCGATCGCCCGCGCGGTGAGCAGTCCCAATCCCGTCGCCACCAACAACGTCAACCCGCACAGAACGATCGTCCTTCGGTTATTTTCCTCGATCGCCTCCATGAAATCGCTTTCCGGGATCGTCACGATCCGAATCCAATCTAGACCGTTTTTATCCCGGTAAGAATTCACGCTGGTGAAATGCCTCTGCCCGTTCACGAACAGATCGAGGATCTTGCCATCGGGGATTTTGGGAAAACCGCCGTAGCGATCGAGCAATTGTCGGGCGATCGAGCGGGTGGTTTCGTCCCGACTGTCGATCGCCGCTAATTGTCGCGCGTGACCGTTTTTCGGCGTAATAAACGGGGTTTCCCCGCTAGAGGTGGCGATGAGATTCCCGGTTCGATCGACGATAAACACCTGCCCCGACGGGGAAAAATCGAGCGTTTGTAAATAGGCCCCGATGTCCGAGAGTTGGAAAGAACTGATGAACAAACCTTGAAACGTTCCTCGCGCGTCGCGAACCGGGGCGATCCCGGCCAGCGCTAACGAGGGTACGATCCGAAATAAGTACACGGGCGACCAGCCGAGCCTATCCATTTTCCCGCCGTACTGAAACCACGGGGTCATTCGATTATCGATCTTGAAGGTATAGAGTAACCTCCTCGGCTCTCCCCGCTCGTTGACGAGATAGTATTTCCGAATTTCCGGTTCCGCGCTTTCGGCCTCGGCGTAAATCAGGGTATCGGGGGATAGGTTTTCCCCGGTTAACCGGCGCGCCTGTTCAAGAAGCGCCCGATTGTTGAGACGTAGGTAGGTAATTTCCTCGCCGCGGGCGTTGAAAAATTGGGTGGCGGTCAAACCGGTGGAGAGTTCGATCTGTTGCCAGAGATAGTCTTGTAGGGCCGCTCGATTCTCGATGTCGAGCCTTCCCTGTTTGACGGCCCGATCGTTGATCTCGATCGCCCGGAAGGTTTCCCGTAGATAGCTGTCGAGGTGATCGCGAACGCGCCCGTCCGCCTCGGAAACCAATCGATCGGCCAGGATGCGAACCGAGGTCTGTCCGCTTCGATAGGAGAGATACCCCACCAGAGAGACCGCCCCGACAATCTGTAGGACGAAGGGAACGACCAGAACCCATCGTAGGGGGATTTTCGGGAGCGGTTCGGCGAGTAATTTGCGGAGCGGCGACAGGAACATCTATCGAGAGGAGTATTTATCGATATGTATCCCTATCTTAATCGCTCGCGATCGCCTCGCGTTTGTCACGGTCTTTGCAGGATAATAAATTCCCCGTCCGGCAGGAAGTCGCGGAATTGCCCCCGATCGGCGAGAACCGCGACCAAGTGCGCCCGATAATCCGGTTCTACGTGCAATCCCTCCCAGGGGACGGAGATTTCCAGGCATTGGTTAAAAGCGACCTTGGCGTGGGTGGGGATTCGGTGCCAATTGCCGTACTCGTGGGCCACTTCCAACCAGGTGAACTCGGTGAGGAGATTGATGCCGAGGTGATGGTGGTAGCCGAAATTCAGGGGCGATCGCGCGGGGAGGTCGTGCAGGGCGATCGGACTCTGGAGACGGTGTACCCCGTCGTAGTACCAGTAAAAATGCAGTTCGTGGGGGATCTCCCGGCCTAACTCCGCTCCCGCTTTAAAATCGAAACGGAGATAGAAATTCAGGTGATCCCAGCCGAAAAAGACTCTTTGAACGAGGGAAGCCCGGTGCATGGTTCCGCTCGCTCCCCCGATCTCGATCCGTCCGGCGCTCTCCCAATCCTCCTCGTCCCCGAAACCGTCGATAATCGGGTGGATAAAGGTTTCCGGGCGATCGGTCCGTCGCTCGCGGCGATCCTCGATCGGTTCGAGGAGATAGGGAGGAACCGATTCGTCGAGCGCCTGATAGATGGCGATCAGGTGTTCGCGGAAAAGGCGATCGTAAAACTCGTCGTGACTGGAAGAATGACCGTGGCCGAACCACCAGAACCAATCGGAACCCTCGGCCGCGTACAGGGCCGACCACGCTTCGGGGTTATTTTCCTCGGTGGCTTCCGGGTGTTTGGCGAGGGTTTGTCGGGCCAGACAGAGATAATCCCACGCTTTATTTTTCGCGGGATCGCCGATCCAGGTGGTGAAGTTGGCATCGATCCAGGAACCGCTATGGAGTTGATGCGCGGGGATGGTATGAGTCGGGGGGAATCGATCGAGGTATTCGGAGACGGTGACGAGTTGAATATCCTCCCGCTCGCTCAAGCGTTGGTAGAGGGTTTCCAAAAAGGGTAAACCGTCGAGATGATAGTGTTCCCAGCAGTTCTCGCCATCGAGGGCGATCGTTACCAACCACGGTCGATCGAGCGTTTCGCTCTCCTCGTCGGCTTTGAGTCGATCCGCGATCGCGTCCAGATGCCCGATCAGATCGTCGGCGGCCTCGTTCGCGTTCATCGAACCGTAACAGAAACCGATCAGATCGGAGAGACGGTGATCGCGGAAAACGATCGCCAGATCCCCCTCGTTGGTGTGCAAACGGTAGGGACGGTAGAGTAATTCCGGTTCGCTAATATTTCCCGTCTCGTCGCGATGGAAATAATGCCCCAACGACCAACCTAACACTCCCTCGTCGGAACAGAGCCATTGAAAGCCCTGTTTCGCGACGTGGGGTAAGATCGCGGGACTGACGGATTGTTCCGAGGGCCAGAGGCCGCGGGGCGCGCGATCGAAGCGATCGGTGTACATATCCCACGCTTTCCGGAGATGGCGGGGGATATCTTCCGGATAGTGGAAATGATGGCGCGGTAGGGTCATTTTCGGCACGGCCACCCGTCCGGCATTGGAATCCGCGAGCAGGGGAAGGATCGGGTGGGTGTAGGGACTGGTGATGATCTCCAATTGCCCGTACTCCTGCATTAAACGGTGTTGGGGCAGGATTCGCCGGATAATCTGCCGGTGTTTGGCGATAATCCGCTGTCGATCGCTTAACTCGAAATCCCGTCCCCGTTCCAACCAATCCGCGATTTCCGGGTCCTCGTGGAAGAGGGGATCGATCCAGGCCAGATTATGCCACGCGAGCAGATCGCTATAGTCCTGTAAAGTCCAGTTCGCCAAACACCAAGCTTGACCCTTATCGTGGCGTTGTTCGTAGAGTTCCGCGTAACGGGGATGGGGGGCGATCAGCGTGGGATAGTGGGCATCGAAAAAGCGATCGAGGATGAAATGTTTTTGCGAGAGGGTTAATCGGGATTCGGGGGTGACGGTGAGCGCGAGATAGGGATCGATCGCCTCCCCGTTCACGTAATCTTCTAGTTGGAGAATCAGCGAGGGAACGAGATTGACGGTCTGGTGCAGGAGCGGATAACGTTCTAGGATTAAAATCAGGTCGAGATAGTCTTTTACCCCGTGTAATCGTACCCAGGGAAGGCGGTACTGACCGGAAGCGTCCTCGATCGCCTGACGGGATTTGTAGAGGGGTTGGTGTTGATGCCAGATGAAAGCGACGTGAAGAGGATAAGGCATGAGAGAAGATCCCGCGCGCGACTCTCTCATCCTACCAACCGTTCCGGGAAAGGGATTAAGGATTTTCCCGATTCGGTAGGGTTCGCCCCGCGGGAAATCGGCCGATCGACCGCGGGCGCGAAAATTCCGACCGGTTTTCGGGTACGTTAACAGGGAACGGGTAGGGTAGTGAACGCATGGCTTGGCATTCGAGCGTCGATCCGGCGCTGACGGGAGAGGAGACGGGAGCGATCGATCGGGCGATCCGCTTTTACGAGGAAATTATCGAGGCGGAACCGGAAGAAATCGCTCATTATTGGTATCTGGGATTAGCCTACCTGTTGGCAGAACGGGAAGAGGAAGCGCGGGCGACCTGGTTGTTCGTTCTCGGGCAATTGGAAGAAACGGAAATCGACACTCGGACGGCGGAATTGGTCGCGATTTTAGAAGAAGAGGCGAACCGACAGGCGGCCTTGGAAAAGCTCGATCGGGCCTGGTTTATCCGACAGCAAATTCTGGAAATCTTTCCCGACGATCTTGTAAATATTCTCCGCTCGATCGAGTTAGAGTTAATTCTGCAATATTTCACGATCGAGCGGATCGAGGAATGGCGGGCGATCGAGCGATTGGAAACGAGTTCGATCGATCTTCTTCCCGTTCCTTTACTGCTATCGATTTTAGAGAGAATTTTTGCCTATCCCGACGATAGAATCGTGTTGTTCGCGCGAGCGATCTTGTCCCGTCTCCCGGACAAGGAGAGCTTTGTCCAAAAATCTTTTGAGGCTATTTTCATCTATAAATATAAAGATACAAATCCATCCTTCGCGATAAAATTAATAGAGATCTGTCTGGAAAATTTTCCCGAAAATTCCTCCCTATATTACGCGCTATTCGTCTTGTGCAAATACGATGAGAATTTATCGAGATGCCTGGAATTAGCTGACAAGCTTTATCAAAATTCTAGAAACGAAATAGAAAAAATTTATAGTCAACATTTACGAATTTATATTCTGCAATTGATGGGGGATTGGCTAAATATTACCTCTCCAATTAAATCCTTAAAAAAATCTATTTTCGATCTAGTCGAAAACGAGGAATTTACGGCCGAAAAATTTATCGAAGATTCTCTATTAGATATTACTAGCTGTTTACGTTACTACGAGGATAATCCCGTAGAAAATTTCACGTTACAAAAGCGATTGGCTAGATTCTTTCAAGAAAAAGCTCGACAGAAGTATGTAATTCCTAGAACGGCGATCGAGAGAATCCCCGATAAAAACTTAAAAATCGGTTATCTCGCCCACACGCTACGAAGACATTCGGTAGGCTGGTTGAGCCGGTGGTTATTTCACTATCACGATCGCCGGAGTTTCGATGTCGCGATTTATTTAGTGAATCAACCCGAAGACGATCTCACCCGCGATTGGTTTCGTTCCCGCGTGGAGCGGGTATATAACCTAGAACCTTACCCTGAAAATATCGCGCGAAAAATCAGTGAAGACGGGATCGATATCTTGATCGATCTAGATAGTACCACGAACAACACTAGCTCGCTCGTGATGGCGTTAAAACCCGCCCCGGTACAGGTGACTTGGTTGGGATTGGACGCGTCGGGAATCCCCGCGATCGATTATTTCATCGCCGATCCTTACGTCTTACCGGAGGGAGCGGAAGAATATTATTCGGAAAAAATTATCCGACTGCCGAACTCCTACCTATCGATCGACGGTTTTGAAGTGGGAATTCCGACCTTACGACGGGAAATGTTGGGAATCGAAGAGGAAGCGATCGTCTATTTAACCGCTCAATCGGGATTCAAAAGAAATCCCGACACGGTTCGTTTACAGATGGAGATTTTGCGGGCGGTTCCCGATAGTTACCTATTGATTAAAGGGCCGAGCGATCGACAGACGATCCGGGATCTCTTTCACGAGATCGCCACCGAGGAAGGAATCGATCGAGAACGTTTACGTTTCCTCGACAACGATCCGAGCGAGGAAATCCATCGGGCGAATTTAAACATCGCGGACGTGGTATTAGATACCTACCCTTATAATGGAGCGACCACCACCCTAGAGGTCTTATGGATGGGCATCCCTCTAGTCACCCGAGTCGGCCAACAGTTCGCCGCTCGTAATAGCTATACGTTCCTGATCAACGCGGGAATTACCGAGGGGATCGCGGGGAGCGATCGGGAGTACGTGGACTGGGGAATAAAATTAGGAAAAGATTCCAGATTACGCCGGGAAATCCGGGAGAAACTACACCGTTCCCGTCAGATCGCGCCCCTGTGGAACGCGCGGGAGTTCACGAAAGAGATGGAAAACGCCTATCGCCGGATGTGGGAAGATTACTGTCAACAAGAAGAGCGGGAGGGGACAAATTCATGAGTTGGAGACCGGAAGTTCAAAATTGGCGAGAAAGCGATCGTCACGATCTCGTGGCGGAATTTTACGAGGAACTGATCGAAACGGAACCGGAAGCGATCGAGCATTATTGGTATTTGGGATTAGCCTACCTTCTCGCGGGACGGGAAGAGGAAGCGCGGGCGACGTGGTTATTCGTTCTCGGTCAGTTGGAAGAAACAGAAATCGACGTGCGGACGGCGGAGTTAGTCGCGATTTTAGACGAGGAGGCAAACCGACAAGCGGCGCTGGAAAAAGGAGAGACGAGCGCGCTAATTCGCGATTATATTCGAGAGTTAAATCCTGATTTTTTGGCCAATCAGCTACAACTGATCTGTTTAGAAATTCAACAGAATCGATTCTCGCCCGAAATCTTACAGGAGCGTTCGATAATCGAACTCATCGACGATAGCTCTAGCGAGGGAATCCCCTTAGAGTTATGGCTGGATTGTATCGATAAAATTATTCAGTATCCTTCCTCGGAAACGCTTCTTTTTGTCAAGAGGATCTTCTCGAAATATTTTACGGAAGAGATGGTGGATTGTGTGGCGAGCCGAGTTCACGCGCTCTCTCAAAAAAATATCGAGTTCGCCATCGAGTTATTAAAAAATATTCTAGAAATCTATCCGAATCATCTTTTTTATTTACGGCAGATATCTCTTTATTTGCTCAAAACAAAAGAGTATCGATCGTCCATAGAATTCGCATTAAAAATGCGGGAAAACTATCGGGATTTTCCCGAATCCATGAAAGCGTATATCGAGTCCCATATTCTGTACACGCGAATGTTTAGTTCGAATTGGGAAAAGATCGACTCGATCGCCAGTCAGTACAAACAAGCTTTACGGGCAACGATCGAGGCCGGGCAATGCCCTCGATTTGTCCGGGACGCGACGAACTCCAGCAATTTTCCGCTAGTTTATCTAGAAGATAATCTCGTGGAAACTCGTTTTCTCTTTAATCGAACGGGCGAACTATTTCAAGATTGGACTAGAAAAAAATTTTCCCGTCTTTCTAAACCTCGGCTCTCGCTCGCCCCTCGACAGGAAAAGTTAAAAATCGGCTACATAGCCCATACTCTTAACAACCACACGATCGGTTTAATCACGCGCTGGCTAATTCACTACCACGATCGGGAGAAATTTCAGATCGCCCTCTATCTCGTGAATCAAACCGAAGACGAGATCACGCGAATCTGGTTCCGCGAAAAAGTGGGGAATTGTCAGAATTTTCCCGATGACGCGAGCGTTATCGCCGAGCGGATCGAGGCGGATAATCTCGATATTTTAGTAGATCTCGATAGTATTACCGGCCACACGACCTGTCAGGTAATGGCCCTGAAACCCGCTCCGGTACAAGTCACTTGGTTGGGATTCGACGGTTCGGGAATCCCCGCGATCGATTATTTATTGGTCGATCATTATGTCCTACCGGAAAACGCGGGACAATACTACCGCGAAAAACTCTGGCGCTTACCGGATTGTTATATCGCCGTCGATGGGGTCGAGGTAGCTTATCCGACTTTACGACGGGAAGATTTGCATCTACCAGACGACGCGATCGCCTATTTAAGCGTACAGACCGGCTTAAAACGCCATCCCGAACAGATGCGTCTCCAGATCCGGATTCTGCGGGAGGTTTCTAATAGTTATTTACTCGTACAGGGATTGGGAGATATTCGATCGATGCGCGAATTATTTACCGATATCGCGAGCGAAGAGGGGGTGAATCCCGATCGATTACGCTTTTTACCTTCCTACCCGACGGGGATCTATCGCGCCAATTTACCGGTCGCGGACGTGGTGCTAGACACCTATCCTTTTACGGGGGGGACGACAACTCTCGACGTGTTATGGATGGGAATTCCCGTTGTCACCAAGGTCGGTCAACAATGGGCCTCCCGCAATAGTTATACCCTGATGATCAACGCGGGAATCACCGAGGGGATCGCGTGGAACGACGCGGAGTATATCGAATGGGGAATCCGATTCGGAACCGATGAGAAATTAAGAAGGACAGTCATCGCGAAGTTGGAAGCCTCGCGGCGAACTTCTCCGATCTGGAACGCGCGGCGGTTCACTCGGAACGTGGAAGACGCTTACCGACAGATGTGGGCGAATTATCTGGAAAAATAAACGTTATAGACGAGGATCTAAATTATGCCCTGGAACGTGGAAGTGAATCGATGGATCGAGTCCGGAGAATACGATCGAGCCGTCCGATTTTACGAGGAACTGATCGAGACCGAACCGGAAGAAATTCGCCATTATTGGTATTTGGGATTAGCCTACCTTCTGGTGGGACGGGAGGAAGAGGCGCGGACCACTTGGTTTTTCGTTCTCTCCGGGATGGAGGAAACGGAACTCGACACCCGTACCGCGGAGTTAGTGGCGGTTTTGGAGGAAGAGGCGAACCGACAAACGGAGTTAGACACTCTTGATCGAGTTTGGTTAATCCGGGGATATATCCGCGAGATCGTCCCCGATTACCTCGATAATTTATTACGGTTAATTCTCGTGGAAGCGCGCCTCGATCGATTCCATCCCGATCGATTACAAGAGTGGGATATTATCGATTTGGTCGCGACGCGGGAAATCGACCCACGGCTACTAGAACAAGGGTTAGAGATGGCGATCGGCTACCCTCACACCCACTCGATCGAATTCGCGAGAGCCGGTTTATCCCACTTTCCCGAACCTCCCGAATGTCTGGCAAGAATTTTGATCAAGACCAAGCAGATCGCCTACCAGAGAAAGCTACCTCATTTTTCGTCCGATTTATTAGAGGTTTTCCGAGAACAATATCCCGACGATTTGCAGATAGCGGTGAATTTGTTCTGGTTTTACATCAGTACCCCGAATTTCGATAAATCCTATCGATTAGCCCGACAATTATACGAACAAAGTACGAGTTTAGATTTACAACTCTTGAGTAAATCCTTGCTCTTTAATGGAATGCTGAGAGGCTCGCGATGGAACGAGATACCGGCCGTCTGTCAGGAGTATAAAGCGCTCGTGGAACGATGGGTACGGGAACAACCCGAATCGATTCACCCGCTAGTACGGGATAACTTGTTAACCGTGATGAATCCGATCTCTTACTACGAGGATAATCCCGAGGCAAACCGTCCCCTGTTGGAGCGGATCGGTACTTATTTTGTCACTAAGTATCGGGAATCGATCGCTCGATCGGAAATCGCCTATTCCCGCCCAAAAGAGCGGGCTAGTCAGAAAATTAAACTCGGTTATATCGCCCAAACCTTTAGACGGCATCCCGTGGGTTTGTTAAGTCGTTGGGTCATGCAATATCACGATCGCGAGCGATTTCATCTCACGTTCTATCTAATCGATCAACCCGTGGACGAAATTACCCGACAATGGTTTTTCGGACCCGAAGATACAACGCGTTTATTTCCGGGCGATCCTCTCGCGATCGCCCGACAGATTCGAGAGGATGAAATCGATATTTTAATCGATCTCGATAGCGGGACAACCGTGAGCGTCTCGCGGGTGATGGCCCTCAAACCCGCTCCCGTTCAGGTAAACTGGTTAGGGTTCGATAGTTCCGGTTTACCGACGATCGATTATCTCCTCGCCGATCCCTACGTTCTTCCCGAAAAGGCACAGGATTATTATTTTGAAAAAATCTGGCGGCTCCCCCACGCGTTTGTCGCCGTGGACGGCTTTGAAGTCGCGGTTCCCACCTTACGACGGGAGGATCTAGGCATCACTGCCGAAGCGGTAATTTATTTGAGTTCTCAAACCGCGCTCAAACGAAATCCCCCGATGATACAGTTACAAATGCGAATTCTCAAGGCGGTTCCCAATAGTTATTTTCTAATTCAAGGTATCTCCAACGAGATGGCCTTACGGGAATTATTACTATCGATCGCCGAAAAAGAAGGCGTGAGCGGGGAGAGAATCAAAATGATGCCTTTATACCAGCCGACAGAACTCTATCGGGCCAATTTAACGATCGCCGACGTGATTCTCGATACCTATCCTTTTAACGGGGGAACCACGACACTAGAAGCGCTCTGGATGGGCATTCCGGTCGTCACGAAAGTCGGCCGACAGTGGTCATCCCGTAACGGTTACACCCTGCTCACCAACGCGGGAATCACCGAGGGTATCGCCTGGAATGACGCGGAATACGTCGAGTGGGGCATCCGTTTGGGAACCGACGCGCGATTACGCGAAGAGGTTCGCTGGAAGTTACGGCGATCGCGTCGTACCTCTCCCCTCTGGAACACGAGACAATTCACGAAAGATTTAGAAGAGGCTTACCGACAAATGCGGGAAATTTATCGGGAGAGCGCGGAATAGAGAGATGGGGGGATGGGGAGATGGGGAAGTTTTTCGGGAAATAAGGAAAAGAGTTTTTTGAATCCTTTCCTCCCTCACCTCCCGTCAAAATGATTAGAGATCCGGTAGCTCGCCGGGACTAGAACGAGCGGATTCAAGAAGGAATTCTAGAATAGAAGAGATTGATAATTGCCCCCCTCCGGGAGATAGGGGGGTTAAAATTCCCGAGAATATCTAAAATGGAAAAACGTTACGCGCTCGATCGTGAGGAGAGCTATCGAATGACTACCGGGTTACTCGAAAAGAATCAAAGTAAAACCGCCTACATTCCCCGGAATCACCGTCGGATTCTCTGCGTTTTCCCGAAATACGCCCGTTCGTTCGGTACATTTCACCACGCTTACCCCTTGATGCGAAAGGTGCGGGCTTTCATGCCCCCCCAGGGTCTTCTCGTTGTCGCCGCCTACCTACCACAACAATGGGAAATCCGCTTTATCGATGAGAATAACCGTCCCGCCACGCAACAGGATTTTCAGTGGGCCGATATCGTCATCGTCAGCGGGATGCACATCCAGCGTCCTAGGATTAACGAGATTAACGATCTCGCCCATCGAGAGGGCAAAATAACCGTGATCGGCGGGCCTTCCGTCTCGGGATGCCCGGAATATTACCCGGACTTCGATATTCTCCACCTCGGCGAGCTAGGAGACGCGACCGACGAGATGATCCGCTATCTCGACGAGAACCCGAATCGCCCCCCGCGACAGGTTCGCTTCGAGACGAAGGAACGTCTACCCCTACACGAGTTCCCGGTTCCCGCCTATCATCTATTGAATCTGAGCCAGTATTTTATCGCCAGCGTGCAATTTTCTAGCGGTTGTCCCTATAATTGCGAGTTTTGCGATATTCCCGCCCTTTACGGTAACAATCCCCGCACGAAAACCCCGCAACAGGTACTCGCCGAACTCGACGCTATGTTAGCGTCCGGCAATCCGGGGGCGGTGTATTTCGTCGATGATAATTTCGTCGGCAACCGCCGCGCGGTGATGGATCTCCTGCCCCACCTGATCGAGTGGCAGAAAGCGAACGGCTATCCCGTTCAATTCGCGTGCGAGGCGACGCTAAACCTCGCGGGAAGTCCGAAACTGCTGGAAATGATGCGAGAAGCCTATTTCTGTACGGTATTCTGCGGCATCGAAACCCCGGAAACCGACGCGCTCAAGGCGATCTCGAAAGGACATAATTTAAGTTTACCGATCCTGGACGCGATAAAAACCCTCAATAGCTACGGTATGGAAGTGGTTTCGGGAATTATCATCGGTCTGGATACGGATACTCCCGATACGGCGGATAGAATCCTCGAATTTATCCGTTTATCGAATATTCCCATGTTGACAATTAACCTTCTTTATGCTTTGCCGAAAACCCCGCTCTGGGATCGCCTGCAAAAAGAAGGAAGGTTGAATTTTTCCGAGGATCGCGAGTCGAACGTGGAGTTTCTCCTACCCTACGAGGAAGTGGTGGAAATGTGGCGACGCTGTATCTCGAAAGCCTACGAACCGGAGTTCCTGTACGATCGCTTCGCCTATAATGTTCGCAATACCTACCCCAACCGTATCCAGGTTCCCAACAGTCCGGCGCGGCTATCGCGGGAAAACGTACTCAAGGGATTGACGATTTTAGGGAATTTATTGACGAAAGTGGGGTTATTCGGGGATTATCGCCGTACTTTCTGGAACATGGCACTACCGAGTCTGAAAACGGGAGCGATCGAGAGTTTAATCCACGTCGGACTGGTAAGCCATCACCTGATCGAGTTCACGAAAGAATGCACGCGGGGAGAGGAATCGGCTTCTTTCTACTCGCAGAAATTACAGAGAACGAAGGTAGGACGATAAAAAGGGATGGCTCACGCGTTTTCTTCCCGCGAACGAGCCACCTCTAGCACCTGTTCGAGAGATAACCCTAAAGATCTCGCGATCTGTTCGAGAGGCAAGCCCGCATCCAATAATAAGGGAACCGAGGCTAATTTTCCCGCGATTTCTCCCTCTCGCCGGCCTTCCTGACGGCCTTCCTGACGGCCTTCCTGACGGCCTTCTTCTAGGGCTTCTTGAAACACTCGCGTCTGTCTCAACTCGCTTAAACTGAACATAGCTTCTATCTCCCGCCGATCGAACCGCGGCAATTTATAGATCAGGATCGTCTCTATCAATTTTAAAAGTTCTCGCTGTTGATTTTCATCCTCGATCGCCCGGATTCTCGCGATCAGGTCTCTCCCTTTGTCGATCGCGCGTGACTCTTCGAGAACCACTAACTCCACTGTAGCCAATCCTACCGATTCATTCGATATTTCCCCCAATTCATTTAAATAAATTCTTTTTACCCGTTCCTCGTTCAATAAATCTCGATAGCGTTGTTGCTTACTGCTTTCTACCCTTCGATCCCGATAGAGGATAACCCCTCGCCAATCATTGTCCAAATCGGTTTGTTTGAGATACAGAAAGATTTCGGCGAAAAAACGGGCGTAAAATTCGGGATCGCTCTGAAACTGAACTTCTGTAAAGTAAATCGGTAAATCCGGGGTAGCGGGTAAAAAAACTCCATCGATGCGAAAGGCTAACTGTTTGACTTCCACCGAGGAGAATCGATAAACATCGGCGGATTCAACGGGTACATCGATTAACTCGAAGAGCAATCGGGGAAAGGTTTGGAATAGTTGATAGAAAAGAGTATCGGTTTTCATAGAAAGGTTCGCTCGATCGAAACGGTTCGCGCTCCTCAACTCGATTCTAGGAGAAGATACACCCGATCGACACTTTATACTTTAATTCCTAATACCTGCGTGTGGGTTCCCCGCGCTTGGGTTACGCCGATCGTTCGTTCCGATGCCTCGATCATCGGGCGACGCAAGCTAACGACAATAAACTGGGCTTGTTGCGCCTGTTTTTGAATCATTTTCGATAACTTTTCCACGTTCGCCCCGTCGAGAAACATATCGACTTCATCGAACGCGTAAAAAGGCGAGGGACGGTATCTTTGCAGGGAGAAAATAAAACTCAACGCGGTTAGAGATTTTTCGCCTCCCGACATGGAACTTAATCGCTGTACGGGTTTTCCTTTCGGGTGGGCGATGAGATTTAATCCCCCGCTAAAGGGATCTTCCTCGTTCTCTAGTTGTAAATATCCATCGCCATCGGAGAGGGTGGCGAAGATACTTTTAAAGTTCTCGTTAACCGCGTCGAAAGCTTCTTTGAACGCGTTGAAGCGCAGGGTGGTAAAGTTCTCGATCCGGAGAAGTAATTCGGTTCTTTCCGCTTCTAAAGTAGTTAACTTTTCCGAGAGTTCATCGAGTCTTTCTTTCGTTTTTTCGTACTCTTCTAGTGCCAACATATTGACCGGTTCGAGCGCTTCGATCTTTTTCTGTAACTGACGGATCTCGTTCTGGATCTGCTCGATATCGGTTTCGCCCTCGGGGATTTCGGGGAGAGGATCGGGTAATTCCGTTTGTTGGATACGAGTTTGTAATTCCGTAAGTAACTGTTGTCTTTCCTGTTGGGTGACGAGGAGTTTTTCCGCTTGCCAGGTAATCTGTTGTTGTTGGTTTTGCAGGGAACGGAAATCGGCTTCTAGACGATCGCGTTGTTGTTTGGTTTCGCCCAATCTGGCCGATAATTGTTGTAGGGCTGTGTTGGTTTCCGCGAGCGATCGATCGAGCGTTTCGATTTCCGTTCCTAACTCGCTCTGTTGTTGCCCTCCCTCGTCAAGAGAACGTTGAATTTCCGCGACTCTCCCGCGCGAGTCGGTGATTTTTTCCTCGATTCGCTGTTTCTGATTTTGCAGATCTTTCCCCTGTTCCCGAACGCGATCGCGGGTGTTTTCTTTCTCCTGTAAAACGGCTTCCCGCGCGCGGATGGCGCTTTGCAGTTGTTGCCACTCGCTGTGAGTGCGGCTCTGTTCTAACTGTTGTAATTTCTGTTGTTCCCCTTGCAGTCGGGTTTCTAGTTCGGGAATCTCGATCGCCAGTATATCCAATCTCTCCCGCGCCGTAACGATTTCCGTTTCACCGCTCGTAATCTGCCGGGTTAACTCGTCCCTTTCTTGAATTAACCGTTGTAGATCTTTTTCTAATTGTTGTTGGTGTAATTGGTTTTCCCGGTGGGTTTGACGGGTTTCGGTAAGCGTCGCGGTTAGCTGGCTGATGCGGGTGGTCGCGTCGTTTAATTTCTCGTCGTTACGAACGAGAATTCGATCGATCTCCGCCAATCTTTCCCGCAGAGTCTCCACTTCCGACGATTCTTTACCCGATATCCTACCGAAACGGAGGCCCGATCGATTCGGTTGACTCCCCCCCGTCATCGCGCCGCTCATTTCCAATAACTCGCCCTCTAGCGTGACGATGCGATATTGCCCCAGATAGGAACGCGCGAGGTCGATATCCTCGAAAACCACCGTCGAACCGAAAATATAGGCGAAAATATCGTCATAGCGTCGATCGCACCGCACCAGATTCACCGCGAGATCCAGATAGCCACGAGCGAACCGAAGAGAGGAAATGTCCTGCGGACGAGGGGGACGGATTTTATTGAGGGGTAAAAAAGTCGCCCGGCCGACGCGGCGCTGTTTGAGGAGGGCGATTCCCGCGGCCGCGACACTATCATCTTCCACCACGACATGACCCAAACGACCCCCGGCCGCGATCTCTAGCGCCAGTTGGAAACGGGGTTCCACTTCCCCTAATCCGGCGACTAACCCGCAAATTCCCGGTAAATCCGACTGTAACAGCACCTGCGTGGCGTAGGTTCCTTGGGCTTCCTGTTGCGCTTGTTTGGTGGCTTCCAGTTTATCGAGTTCCCGCTGTTTGTCCCGTTGTTCTTTGAGGAGGCGTTTCCCGGTATCCTGACCGATGAGACGGTTCTGTTCGGCGATCGCTAATTTTTCCGCCAGTCCCTGAATCTCGGTCTCGGAAAGCGCGATTTTTTGCAATAAATCTTGACTTTCTACGCTTTTTGTGCTAATTTCTTCCTCTACTTGAGCGAGACGGGGTTTCTGTTCGGCGATCGAGGTTTGCAGTCGATCGAAGCGTTCCGTCAATCGCGCGCGTTCGGTTTGCAGGGGATTCAATTTCTCCTGAATCGCCGCGATTTCCCGCGAGAGTTCCGTTTGTTCCTGTACCCAAGCTTCGGATGCTTCCGCGAGCGAATTGGCTCGTTCCCGTTCCGTTTCTAACTCCGATCGCCCGTTCTGACACTCTTGGGTTAAATTGGGTAATATTTCCGTTTCTAAACGGGTTTTCTCGCTTTCTATCCGTTCTAGTTCCCGATGATAGCCTTCTATCTCCGCGGAAATGCGATCGAGTCGCGCGCGATAATCTCGATCGAGGGTTTCCAGTTCCGTTCGCCGTTGTTGCAGTTGTTGGCGTTTGGCCTGTTGGGTAGCCAGTCGCGAGGTCAGCGAGAGATGTTCCTCTTCCCCTAACGCTTTTACCTGACGGTTGAGATCTTCCAATTCCCGACCGGTTTGACCGATACGGGCGGTTAAATCGGTCGATTGTGCCGTTAAGCGTTCCGATTCCGCCTCTCCCTCCCGAATTTGGGTCTGTACCTGTTGTAATTTCGTCTGGAGGGCGCGCCATTGGACGACGATCTCGCGTTGTTGCAGTTCTTGAACTCTCGCTTTCAATTTCTGGTATTTTTCGGCTTTAACGCGGTCTAGAGCGAGTCTTTCTAGCGATCGCTCTAACTCTCCCGCGATAATCTGACATCTCTCCTCGCGTTCTTTCACCGATTCGATATTTTCCTTGGTTTTCTCGATTTTTCGATCGAATTCCGCGACCCCGGCTAACTCGTCGATAATTTCCCGTCTCTCCTTCGGGTTCATGGTGATAATCCGCGTCACGTCCCCCTGTAAGACCACGTTGTACCCTTCCGGGTAAATTCGCAAACGGTTTAACTGTTCGTGGAGTTCGGTGACGGTCGAGGTTTCCCCGTTGATGTAATAGGTCGAGGTGTAATTTCCTCCTTTAGACACTTTCAAACGACGGCTGACCGTCCACTCGCTATCGGTCGCGTCGGGGAGGTCGGAAATATCGAAGGTGACGGAAACGCTGGCTTCGGCACTACCGCGCTGACTGCTGTAGGTATGGTTGACGAGATCCGGTAATCGTTCCGCCCGCATTCCCTTGGAGGTCGCCAATCCCAGACAGAATAACAGCGCGTCGAGAATGTTCGATTTTCCCGAACCGTTGGGGCCGGAAACCACCGTGAAACCGGGTAGGAGGGGAATCGCGGTCGTGCCACCGAAAGATTTGAAGTGAGAGAGTTCAACCCGCTTGATATAGACCATGAAAACCGGCGAGAGAGGGAATTCGGGTACGTTTGACCTAATTCTATCAGGTAACGATCTTGACCGCGCGGGCGATCGATGGGTTCCGGGAGCGATCGGGTTTTCTCGAACCTAGGGCGCGCGATTCATTCATAATAAAAGATGAGTCACGTCTCGACGGCTAGGTTCTTAGGGTGCTACCGGTCAATTTTCACGAGTCCCGAAAACCGAACGTTACCGAGAGCGATCGAGATTGGTTAGATAGCGATATCTCGCGCTTGGAAGAATACGAATCTTATGATCGCGGAGAAATCGATCCTTTAACGTTAGGTAAACCTGTTAAATATATTCCGAATGTCGGTTTGGTGGTCGAGGGTGGCAAAGAGAATGTCTAACTCGATCGCTGTCCGAGACGTTATTATCGCTCTTATTTCCCGTACAAAATCCGACCGGATACGAACAAGAAGGAATCCGTCCCGCTTTAGTCATCGGGATTCCTCAAAGATTGGGAACCCCTCGCTTTCCTCTCATTATCGTCGCGCCGATGACTAGCGATCGCGGACAATCTTGGGCGGACGTTTCACCGGATTTATATCCCCGATTGGCGGCCGGTGAAGCGGGTTGATGCGAGGATTCGATCGTTCTTCTCGATCGGATTCGTTCGATCGATGTGAATCGAATCATACGCTATTTAGAATCACTCCCGAGCGAGCGTTACGGGGCGATCCTCGCTAACCTTCCAATCCTGTTTCACGAGGATTGAGCGATTTCCAGAACTCGCTTCTCCCGATCGCGCGATCTCCCGCGACATTTTCACCCGAATCTCTCGACCGTTCCCGTGATACGTCGAGTAAGTTTAATAATAGAATGGCAAGATGCACTCGCTAATCTCTCGAACCGCTACGTTCGCGAGAGAATAGCCGCCCATTGTCCCCAGATCTCGCCGATCATGAACAATTCTTGACTCGTGACCGCTTGAGCGGCTTGTTCCGCTTTTTGAGGGGAAACGCCCGCTTTAATCAATTCTTCCCGATAGGAATAACGAAGATGGTTGACATCAACGGTCGGCTTCATGTCCGCGCCCTCCTGTTGATAGGTTGTTATAGTGAATTACATTATGCGAGTTGGGTGAGGACTAGGGAATTATCCTTACGTTAGAGATCTGTAAAACTGGAGAAATAACTTCCCGATCGCCAGAATAGAGTCCTTCATCTTTCATGATTCCCTAGATTTCCGAAAAACCCCTCCCTTTTAAGGAAAGTTTTAGAGTCATTCCCATGCGTGATCTTACTGAAATCGCCGAACTCTGCCAGATTAGCCCCGTGGGGAAACTGCTTCCGAGCGCGCTCTACATTCACCGCTCGGCATTGCAGGCTCTCGATCGAGTTCTCCAAGAGTATGAACGATCGGCGAGGATCGGCGATGTATCGGAGGCTACTTTAATCAAGTTCAGCACCGATAAACCGACGATTTCTTACCTTTTTTATCCCGATTTCGATACCGATCCCCATCCCGCGTTAACGAGAAGTGTCATCGTCGATACCAAGACGCTTCAGGTTAGCGATCGGGACTACCGGGATTCGGGCAATCCTCCCATCCTGCACCGTAAGGAAACTTTCGTCACTCCCGACTATCCCCTGCACGCGGAATTCGCCTCTCTCACCGCGATGGAGGAAGCGTTAGGACTGCTGGATCGATCGAGATATATCGGCACGCGGTACGAGTGGCAACAGCGATTACAACAGTATCGGATCGATTTCGAGGGACATCGTTTGATCTGCCCGCTCGGGGGCGATCGCGGGCGCTCTCTGGTGATCGATCGGCATAAAGCGGCGCTCGCCCGAAAATCCCTCTCCCGACCCGCCCGATTAGCGATGGAAATGGGCTTATTTCCCGAAGGAACGACGTTTTTCGATTACGGGTGCGGTTATGGGGGGGATATCGATCGGATCGCCGAAAAAGGCTACGAGAGCGCGGGATGGGACCCCTATTACCGTCCCGATAGTCCCCGCGTCGGTGCCGATGTCGTCAATCTCGGCTACGTGATCAACGTCATCGAGGATCGCCGGGAACGTCAGGAAGCCCTAACAAAAGCCTGGGAGTTAACCCGTCAGGTGTTGATCGTTTCCGCGCAGGTGTTGATCGACGACAGCGAGCGCGGCTTAGTCGCCTACGAGGACGGCATTATTACCCGTCGTAACACGTTCCAGAAATACTATCAACAGGAAGAGTTAAAACAATATATCGATACGATTTTAGGGGTGGATTCGATCCCGATCGCTTTGGGAATCTATGTCGTTTTTCGCGATCCGGAACGCGCGGAAGCGTTTCGTCTCTCCCGGTTCCGTTCCCGCGCCACCACCCCGCGGATTAAAACCCACCTGAAACGGTTCGAGGATTACGAGGAATTACTAGCCCCGTTGATGGAATTCTACACGCGTCGGGGACGTTTACCGGCGACGGGGGAATTAGCGATCGAGGGGGAAATCAAGGCGGAATTCGGCACGTTCCGACGAGCTTTTCAGGTGATTTTACAGGTGACGGAAGCGGCGGAATGGGAAGCGATCGCCGATAAACGTCGGCAGGATCTGATTCTTTATCTGGCTTTAAGTCATTTTAGCGGCTGTCCCGCGGTTCAGGAATTATCGCGGGTAATGCGGGAGGATCTCAAGGCACTTTTCGGCAGTTATCGTAACGCGCGGGCGATCGCGGGGGAAGCGTTAATGACCGCGGGGGATATGGACTCGATCGATCTGGCCTGTCGGAATAGTCCGGTGGGGAAATATTCCCGTCGATCGCTGACGGTACATATTAGCGCGCTCGATCGATTGCCGATGTTATTACGGTTATATGAAGGATGCGCGAGTCAAGTAATCGGGCGACTAGATGACGCTAATGTGATTCGTTTATCGTCCCGCAAACCGAGAATTTCTTATCTCTATTTTCCCGATTTCGACACTAATCCCCATCCCGTTTTACAGACCGCGATGGATATCTATCTCGGTTCGGTTGGAGTCGGTTATCGAGATTACGCGGAGGACGATAATCCGCCGATCCTACACGAGAAAGATCGGTTAGTGACGAGCGATTATCCTCTCTATGAAAAATTCGCGAGATTAAGTAAACAGGAACGGGAGTGGGGGTTATTGGAGGATGAAAAAGCGATCGATCGCTTAAAAGGTTGGGAGAAATGTCTGGCGGATCATTGCGCGACACTCAAAGGCTATCATTTACGTTGGCGGGAGGATGCCGATCCCTATCGGGTGAAAATTTTAAAGTCACAGATCTACGCGCGGAGAAATCGGGAGAAGTCAGAGAAGGCAGGAGGCAGAAGCCAGGAGGCAGAAGGCGGTTTCGGGGAAGGAGAGAGCTAGGAGTCTAGGCGAAAATTTTTCCCGTCCTGATTTTACGCGGTCGGGAAATCGATCGAGATGTGCTATAAATAATTTATTTTTCGTTTTCCCTATCGATCGAACCCGAATTCGCCGTAAGTCCGGACAAGAGAATATGAATTCCTATAACCTTTTAAAAGAAAGTCAACGTCAACGGGTGAGCGACGGCTCGATCACCCCGATTTTCGACGGTTGTGAAGGGGCGAAACGTTTGTTGATACTTTTATGGCCGCAGTTGGGAGATTTTGATAGTCTCGAATACGCTTGGTGGTTGAAAAAAGAGGCGCGATGGTTGGAATCGATCGAGATTACCATCCGGGCGATCGGGATCGGCGATCGAGATTCCGGGCTTCGATTTTGCGAGTATAGCGGATTTCCTCCCGCGTGGCTTTTCATCGATCCGAGGGGGGAATTACACGAACAATTAGGATTATATCCGGGCTTATCGGCAAAAATTCCAGGCTTTTCTGCTCCCGCGAACGCTTACTTGAATTTGCTGTTAATGTGCGCGGGAATCGGTAGTCCAGGGACGTTGGCGGAGGTATTTCGCGGCTATCGGGGCGATCGAAGCGCGCCACAATTAATCGGGGACGAGGAAGCGATCGAGGCTTTCCCGTTACCCCCGATGAAAGGATCGTTTTTCCGACTCGCGGGGGGGAGTGGATTCCAGCGACCTTTTGAACTGGCAACCCTCCGATTACGCAATATGAGCGAGGTATTAGGACGTTGGAAAACTTACGTCCCCGATCCTAGTTATATAACGCGACGGGGAGGTACTTTTCTCTTCGATTTCGCGGGAAACACGCTTTACGAATATCGCGATCGCGGGATTCTCGGTTTCGCGGAAAATATGAGCCGTCCCCTCTCTTTTCTGGAACGATTTACGGAGCGTTAAGGGAATCGATTTTATCCCGAATTACTGGGATAAACAACCTCGACCGAATTTATCCGATCGGATCTCGAACTCTAAACGATCGACCGATCGCTTCTAGGTCTTCCGTTTCTTGGTTTTTTAATCTCGATCGAATCCGTGCGAACTGTCGAACGACATCGGGTTTATAGAGTCGATCGCCACAGTGTAAGCAAATTTCAGCCTCTACTTGAACGATTGCGGTATTCACGCCACCTTTGAAGATTTTCTCGACTCGCTTCGTGGTTAACTCCTCTTGGCAGTTCGGACATTTTTTCGGCTTCATTACTACTCTATAACCGTATTGCTATTTCATTCTAAATTGGATTCTAATACCAAAGAATATAGTGAAAGCCGATTTCTAAGATCTCTCGCCAATTGATCGAAGGTTATACAAATTATTTTTCGAGAGTCCACCACAACCTTATTTAACCTCCAGTTAAGCCTAGATTTATCTATATCGGTAAGAAAAGAGTCTCTCCCTATAATTAACATTCCATAAACTTCAATCGTCTCGCTACCGAAAACGCTCCGAAATTGCACGGTATTTTTAAAATCGTCAATTTTCCAAAACCAATCAACAATTTGACTAAATCCCTGCTCGAATCTAGGAGACCACGCTGGTGTACTCCTATTCTTCTTATTTATGAAAATACTCGTTCTAGTAGCGTCTTCAAATTCTATAAAGCAGTAAACTTTTTTGTCCGAATCTCCGACCACAAGATCGGCGCGGAAATCACCAAAAAATGTAAATTCATGTTTGATACGATCAATTCGAGCGATTTGAGGCACATAAGAGGCGAGAAACGCTGACAAATGCAGATTTTCCCTAAAAAAAGGCAATATATCGCTAGATTCTTTCAGTTCGGCTTCGCTCAAAAGTAGATCGAATTGATTAAGCTCGAAAAGATACCTGTTTAAATCGAGAGTAAAGAGATCGAGACTATTCATCGATTATTCCTTTGAATCACATTGCTTTCAATGCGTGTAGGGTATCACGATGAATTATATCGGTGATGATAACTTCAGGTTCTTGATAACGAAAAAAAACTCTATATTGATTTCCCGCTCTCGCCATAAAATAATCATTCAAATTCTTGAGTTTGGCAATGTTCTTGTCGAGGAGACAAGAAGGATCAGGGAAGTTCACGAGACTATAAATTACGTCTGAAACCTTTTTTCGCTCTTCGGGCTGTAAAGTGTCAAGAGCTATCCGCGCTTTATTATCGAATACGATTTGATTTGCCATAGTAACCCTATCACTCGCGCGATCGAAAATATTTTGTCTGTCCTCGACTATTCTAGCAAAGGTTCTGGTGTCGCGATCGATCGCCCGTGATACGATGAGAGATTGAGTTAACTAGAGAATTCCCCCAAAGAACATGACGACGGTAAAAATTGGCATAATCGGCGGTAGCGGCCTGTATAAAATGGATGCCCTCAAGGACACCCGCGAGGTGGTTCTCGAAACCCCCTTCGGTTCCCCTTCCGACGCGTTGATCGTCGGGACGCTGGAGGGAACCCCGGTCGCGTTTCTGGCGCGTCACGGTAGAAATCACCAGTTTTTACCCACCGAATTACCCTATCGGGCGAATATTCACGCCATGAAACAGTTAGGGGTCGAGTATATTATCTCCGCGTCCGCGGTGGGGTCGTTAAAAGAGGAAGTGAAACCCCTCGATCTCGTCGTCCCGGATCAATTTATCGATCGCACGAAAACCCGTCCCTCTACTTTTTTCGGGGAGGGAATCGTCGCGCATATCGCGTTCGGCGATCCCGTCTGTCCGGAACTGGCGAGAATTTTGGGAGAATCGATCGAGAGTCTGCATTTACCCGATGTCACCCTCCATCGCGGCGGAACCTATATCTGCATGGAAGGCCCCGCTTTTTCCACGAAAGCCGAATCGAATCTCTACCGGAGTTGGGACGCGACGATTATCGGGATGACGAATCTTACCGAGGCGAAATTAGCGAGAGAAGCGGAAATCGCCTACGCTACCCTCGCCCTCGTTACCGATTACGATTGTTGGCATCCGGATCACGATCACGTTACCGTCGAGATGGTGATCGAGTACCTTCACCGCAACGCGATCAGCGCCCAGAAAGTTATTCAAGAAACCGTTCGCCGTCTCGCGGAGAATCCCCCGGTCTCGATCGCCCATTCCGCCCTCAAATACGCGATTCTCACCCCACTGGAACACGCGCCCGCCGCGACGAAAGAAAAACTCGCTCTCTTACTGAAAAAATATCTATGAAAAAGTTCGATCGATTCTGGAAAACGCTCACCTTAACCCTCTGTCTGTGGGGATTGATTTTCCTGCCGAATGCCCTCGCTGAAAACACGCCGATCGAGGTAAAAGTTACCCTAGGAAATTCACGGGGAGAGTTAAAATTCTTTCCCGATAAACTAAACTTTATCGCGGGACAGAAATACAAAATCATCCTCGATAATCCCAGCCCCAGCAAACACTATTTCACCGCGAAAGACTTCGCCGATGCCAGTTGGACGCAGAAAGTGGAAGCGGGAAAAGTGGAGATTAAAGGCGCGATTCACGAACTGGAATTAAAACCCGGCTCGGAAGCGGAATGGGTCATCCTTCCCCTAAAATCGGGTAAGTACGAACTTCACTGTTCGGTTCCCGGCCATACCGAAGCGGGAATGATCGGGGAAATTACGATTAATAACCCATGACCTTACGAAAAATCGTTTCTTTCGTCTTCCTGCTGTTTATTCCCCTCTCCGTGGCCGCCAGTCGCTTGCAATGGGGGGAAACGGCGATTTTTCTCACGTCCGCGCTCTCGATTATCCCCCTATCTATCTGGTTGAGTACCGCGGTGGAACGCGTCGCGGTGGTGACGGGGCCGATTTTGGGGGGATTGGTGAACGCGGTTTTCGGCAACACGACGACGCTGATTATCGCGCTCATCGCCCTGAAAAAAGGGTTAGTAGATATCGTGCAAGCGAGCATCACGGGGAGTATTCTCAGCGATTTATTACTCTTCATGGGAATCGGGATGCTGACCGGCGGAATTCGCTACAAAGAGCAATCTTTTAAGCCGATTCTGGCGCGGGTGAACGGTTCCTCGATGACGCTCGCGGTGATAGCGATCGCCCTACCCACCCTCGTCATCTATACTTCTAACGTGGTCTTAGAATCGGCGATTCTCAATCTCTCCCTCGTGGTCGCCACGATTTTACTCGTCGTTTACGGGTTAACGTTATTATTTTCCCTCGGAACCCATAGTTATCTCTACGAGGTGGGATTAAGTAACGAAGAAGTAGTGGATGACGGGGTTAGCGAGGAGGAAAAAGCGCGGGTTTGGAGATGGCTACTCGTCCTCCTTTTGTCCACGATCGCTGTCGCCTACGAATCGGATTTATTCGTGAACGTTGTCGAGACGGTGATGGAGGGATTTCATCTGACCCCGCTCTTTATCGGGGTGATTTTTATTCCCTTGATTAGCGATGTTTCCGGGGTCGTTACCGTCACCCAACTCGCGTTGAAAAATCAGATGGATCTGACGGTTTCCGTGGCGATGGGGGATAGTTTACTGGTGGCTTTATTCGTCGCGCCGTTATTGGTTTTCATCGGTCAATTCCTCCATCAACCGATGGATCTGAATTTCAATCCCTTTAACGTTGTCGCGTTAATCGTCGCGGTTATCGTTACGAATTTAATCAGTTTCACGGGTCGATCGAACTGGCTAGACGGTACATTTTTACTGGCGACCTATCTGATTCTAGGCGTGGCGTTTTACTATCATCCCGCTTGAAAGGCAGAGAGCCGTTTTACTCCCGACTCCCCGATCGTTTCTCGTTCAATTGAGAGGCGATAAAAGGATCTCGGGGCGATAGGAAAAACCCGACGATACTGGCGAAGAGAATCGGCGCGAAGGTACTGAAACCGGTTAATTTCGCGAGTAAGAGCGTGGTACTGAGGGGAGTTCGGGTGACGGAGGCGTTGAGACCGGCCATCACGCCGATCGTGGCGAGGGTTTCATTGAATCCGGGGTTCAGCAGGGAAAGTACCCGGCCTAAACAGGCTCCCGTGAAAAAAAGCGGGATAATAATTCCCCCTCGCCAACCTCCCGTTACCGTGACGCTAATGGCGACCATTTTGGCGATCGCTAAAACGAGCAGGAAGGAAACACTAAAATTACCCTCGATCACCGTTTCTAGTTGATGTTCCCCGAAAAAGCGGGTCAGAGGCGAGAAAACCGCCAGAATTCCCAATCCTAAGCCCGCCACAGTGGTTTTCCAGACGATATTGGGTAGGGACTCGAACCAGCGATCGCAAGCCCGAAATAAAGCGATAAACAGCCAACCGGCGATCGCCCCGACCACCCCGTAAACGATCGCCTCGGCGAAATCGAACAGACTCTCGACGTTATAGTGGGGGAAATGCCAGACGGGGCCAATTCCCAGGCGCGTGATCGCCACGAAGATCGCGTAACCCGCGCAACTGGCCACCACCGCGGGCATGAAAGCCTCCGCGTACAGCGCGACCTGCTGGTGGTGCAGGATTTCCAGGGCGAAAAAAGCGCCTCCCAGGGGTGCGCCGAACAGCACGGTAAACCCGGAGGCCATCCCCGCGATACTTAGCGATCGCAACGCCTCCCCGCGCGCGCCGAACCGATCGGCGAACCACGTCCCGATCGAACCCGTCACCTGTACCATCGGCGCTTCCGGCCCCGCGCTCCCCCCGCTGGCAATACTGAGCAGGGACGAGAGAATCATCGAGGGATTCTCCCGTAGGCGCAACCGACCGCCGTTGAGGTGAATATTATCGATAATCAGACCGATCTCGCCCGGATTTCCCAGCCAGCGAATGACGAGACCGATCGCTAAACCCACCAGGGGCATGACGAGTAAGAGGGAAAGTCCGGTAAAGCGATCGAACCATTCCATCACCCGCGCCAAAACGATCCAATAGATAGCGGCGAACAGACCGCAGACAATTCCCAGCGTCGCCCATAACAAAACCGATCGGGTCAGAGTAATCGGGTTTTCCCTCATTCGTTGTCGGGTAAGTTTCTATATTTTCTGTATATTTTTATACGATTCGCTATCAAAACCTGTCAATCTATCGGAAAGAAGATTTTCCATTTTTCGATCGGGAGCGGTAAGTAGCCCGCCACGTCCACAGACTTTTTGCTAAACGATGAGGTACGGATTTCCCGGTTTTAGGCGAGGGGAACCTACTACCGAATTCCTTGATTCCTAGCCCGGATACGGGTGGAGAAAAAGGGAAAGGCAAATCCCGTCCACCTTTTCCCTTTCCCCTTTAACCTTTTCAGCGAACCTAGAAGTCTGTCTTGTTTTTTGACAAATGGTATTATTGTCCTTCTTGGCTCTGACTCTCGCTCGCTCCCTCGTTCGGAGGGGAATTTGGTAAAAGAAAATTGGGAAGTTGAATTTTACTCGAATCGAAGTTAATTAGCAGTTTATTATAGGTACTTAAGAGATTGTTATTATCGGTAATCAGGGTTTGCAATTGTTGGGCGATCGTGAGTTTTTGCGATTCCGATGGAGGCGATAGGGTTGCCAATCTCGTTAAAATTTGCTGGTATAAATTTTCGTAGGTAACGAAAGCTTCGGTATGTCTCGTGGCGTTTTCTTGCATTTTAAAAACCACGCTCATAGAACCGTTCAGTAAAGCGATCGTCGAGGAGGTGATAAACACGTTAATCATATAAGAATTGGCTTCTTTCCATCCTTCCTTACTGATATAAAAAAGACTGATTCCCGAAACGATCGCCGCGCTGGAAGTGAGAGGTAGAACGACAAATAACCAGTTATAATAATCTACGGCAATGGTTTTATTTTGTTCTTGTTTGGTTAAAATGTAGGAAAGTTGTTCTTTAATTCTGTGTTTTTCTATCTCAATATTTGAGTATTTTTTTAAATAGCTATTGAGGTTCGATTCCAGATTGTTCGTATTCTCTTCTAAAGACCTTTCCGCGGGTTTTGACCATCGATCGCCGATCGGTTTCGCACCCAAATAATACAATCCCGCCGCCAGAATTATCGTCGCCCCTACTAAACATCCCGATACGATCGCGTGGGCGATCATCGCGGGAGTGTTTTGTCCGCTCAAGAAACTTTTGAAAGAGGGTAGGGGATTTTCCGGGGTTTCCGGATCTGGTTTTTCGGGAGACATTTCTTTTCCGTGGCTTCGATGGCGTACAGACTTTTTCCTAAAAGACGGGATACGGGTTGACCAATTTTAGGCAAAAGGCAAGAGAATAATGTACCGCTCGTTTTCGAGAAACGAAGTATAACCTAAAAATAGCTTATTTTTTCGAGTTTAGAGAAGATCTATAGAAAAAATTAACCCGATCGCCCGATCGAGGCAAACTGTTACCCGTGATATAGATCTCGCCCGCTCGATCGTGTTACCATTCATCACTAAACAGAGTAAGTCAGCCTAATCCAGCTTCGCGCTGGAGCGGAGGAACCGAGTACCGGGGCGCATTTCAGCCATTGAAAGGGACATCTTCCAGTCCTAGCCCGTCAGCTAACTTCGTCGGCATTGGGAGAAGACTGAAAAGAGGCGGAATTTTAGCGATTCATGCCCCTTTCAGGATTCTTAGTCGGTACTGCTCTTCGTTCGTACCTAATCCTCACACGGGGTAAATCCAAATGAATATAGCGGCTATTCTAGTCGCCGGGCGCGTCGCGTGGAACCGAGCGAAACCTTTGCTCGTTCGGGACGCGGTAATCTATCCGGCGATCGGTTTTCTCGGTCTCATACTGCTGTGGTGGGCGATCGCCCTCGTCCGGCACGAACTCATGCCCACGCCTTTAGAAGCGTTAACCGCCAATTTAGACTATATTTTCCATCCTTTCTACCGGCGCGGGCCCGGCGATCTCGGCATCGGTTGGTTATTACTGGCCAGTTTACGACGCGTCTCGATCGGTTTTCTCCTCGGCGCGGCCGTAGCCATTCCCACGGGTTTTCTCATCGGCCTCTCGCGACCGGCCATGCTAATCCTCAACCCTATCATCCAGATTTTACGCCCCGTCTCGCCCCTCGCCTGGCTTCCGATCGCCCTAGCCATGTTCGGAGTCGCGGAACCCTCGGCGATTTTCGTCATCTTCATCACCTCTCTCTGGTCAACGATGATTAATACGGCCTTGGGAGTCGCCAGCGTACCGAAAGACTATATAGACGTGGCCAGAGTCCTAGAAATGCCCGCCTATCGCCGAATTTATAAGATTATTCTGCCCGCGAGTCTGCCCTACATTTTCACGGGTTTACGGTTGAGTCTGGGTATCGCCTGGCTGGTAATCGTCGCGGTGGAGATGTTAACCGGGGGAGTCGGTATCGGTTTCTTCCTCTGGGACGAATGGAACCGTTTAAATCTGAGTTCGGTATTTCTCGCGGTGATCGTCATCGGCCTCACCGGTTTAATCCTCGACTATCTCATCGGTCGCCTACAGGTTCTCGTTACCCACCGTCCCGCGAAAACGGGCGGTTAACCAACCACCATGAATCAAAATTCTATTTCTCGACGCGCCTTTTTAGGGGGATTAGGGGCGACGGTGGTTAGTGGTAGCCTATCTTCCTGCGCTATCAACGCCAGCCGTAACCCGACGGCACTTTCCGAAGCCGCCCTCGCCGTCGCACCGATTATCGATCCGAAAACCCTCGAAAAACCGAACCTAACCATCGGGTACGTTCCCGTCAACGATTGCGCGCCCTTCGCCGTCGCCTGGGAAAAGGGATTTTTCCGAAAATACGGCTTGAATGTCAAACTCAGCAGGGAATCCAGTTGGGCGAACTCCCGCGACGGAATTATCTTCGGGCGGTTGGACGCGTCGCCGGTGGTTTCCGGGGCGGTGACGAACGCGCGGACGGGCGCGGAAGGGGCGAGAAAAGCGCCGCTATGCGCCGCGATGACGATTCACCGCCACGGCAACGCGATGACGATGGATCGCGGGATGTGGGACTACGGTATCCGTCCTTTACGGGAGTATAACGGCGATCTAGACCGATTCGGTAAGGATTTACGGGGATATTTCGACAGTATCCCGATCGAGAATCGGATCTGGGCGGTGGTGTTAAGTTCGTCGATCTACGAGTATTTCGTCCGCTATCTCGCCGCGTCGATGGGCATTAATCCTACTGAAGAGTTCCGTTTACTGATTATCCCGCCGCCGCAGATGGTGAACAACGTGCGGATGGGTACGATGCAAGCCTATATGGTGGCGGAACCGTGGAACACGCGGGCGATCTCGGGTAACGAGGGAGTCGGTTTCACGTTCGCGCAGGGACGGGAGATCTGGCAGGGACACCCCGATCGAGTGCTTGCCGTGATGGAGTCTTTTATCGAGAGATATCCCAAAACCTATCGATCGCTGGTGAAAGCGATGATCGAAGCCTGTCAGTATTGCGATAAACCCGAAAATCGGGCGGAAGTGGCGGAAATTATCTCCGGGCGATCGTTCACCGGGGCGAAACCGAAAGTCACCCGGCCCGCGATCGTCGGCGATTACAACTACGGCGGGTTCGACGGGCGAGAACGGGTGGTAAATAGTCCAGAAACGACGATTTTCTTTAAAATGCCCGAAGATATCGCCAAAGCGCCCGGCGATCACTCTACATTCCTCTGGCAGTCGGAAAGTCTCTGGCTGATGACGCAGGCGGCGCGCTGGGGGCAGATCGCGGAGATCCCGAAAAAAGCGGAGGAAATCGCCCGAAAAGCCTGGCGAACCGATTTATACCGGGAAATCGCGGGGGAAATGGGTGTCATCTGTCCCGCGGAGGATCATTACATCGCGCCCGCGTCGGCTTTTGTCGATCGAAAGGCTTTCGATCCGGGCGATCCGATCGGTTATCTAAAAAGTTTTGAAATTCGCGCCAACGCGCCGAAATCCTTTTATCAATACGGGTGAATATTATGGCTCAATTTTCTTCGGTTCCCGCGTCTATCCGCGATTCTTCCGCGAACGAGGAATTTTTAACGGTGAAAAATCTCGTGAAAGCCTATCCGAAATCCGATGGGAGTCAGTCCGTGATTCTCGACGGGGTGAATCTCTCGATCGGCGCGGAGGAATATATCTCGGTGATCGGTCATTCCGGGTGCGGGAAATCCACGTTATTAAAAATTATCGCGGGTTTGGAAGAACCGACCTCGGGACAGGTGACGTTAGAGGGAAAGTTAATCCGGAAACCGGGGTCCGATCGCATGATGGTTTTCCAGCATTATTCGCTTCTTCCCTGGTTAACGGTGCGGGAAAATATCCGATTAGCGATCGATGAAGTTCTCAAAAATGCCAGTCGATCGGAGAAAGCGAGTATCGTCAACGAACATCTCGCGATGGTTCATCTTACCGCGGCGGCCGATAAATATCCCGAGGAAATTTCCGGGGGAATGAAACAACGCGTCGGGATCGCCCGCGCCCTCGCCACCCGTCCGAAAATGTTGTTAATGGATGAACCTTTCGGCGCGTTGGACGCGTTGACGAAGCGGAAATTACAACAGGAAGTTTTGAAGATTTGGGAGAGTCACCGTCAGGCGGTTATGATGATCACGCACGATGTAGACGAGGCGATTTTTATGTCCGATCGCATCGTTTTAATGACCAACGGACCGCGGGCGAATATCGGCGAGATCCTGAAAGTTCCCTTCCCCCACCCGCGCGATCGACACGCCATGCGCGAGACACAGGAATACTACGATCTCCGCAATCACGCGCTCGATTTTCTAGAGCGTTATTTCACCGCGGACGAGTAGCGATCGAGAGGGGAAAACGCTCTTATTTCCCCTCGAAAAACCCGGTTAATAACTCTTTCAGTGCCGGGGGAAGTTGACGGGTAATCTTGCCTTTCTCTCGATCGATCCCCACCAGTGTCACCCGCGCGGTGACGTACAACTCGCTCCCGTCCTCGGATTCGATGCGGTAATCCCAGTTAATTCTCACTCCCTCGATGCGATCCATCCGCGTTTTGACGATCGCCGACTGTCCCATCGAGATCGAGCGATGATACCGTATAGAAAGCTCGACCACCGGTAGATCGCAACCGATCTTAACTAACTCGGCGAAATCCATCCCCAAGGAACGCAAACATTCCACCCGCGCTTCTTCCATCCAGGTGAGATAGGAACCGTGCCAGACGATGCCGGAATAGTCGGTATGATGGGGTTGCGCTCGTACCGGATACTCGAACCAGTGTTCCGTTTTCGCTTCTAGTTCGGATTTGGCGAGCGCGGTGGTTGTCGGTAGCGCGGGTGTCTCTCGATCGTTCATGGCAAAAGATATTGATAGCCTCTACGGGTTCTCGCGATTTTTCCCTATCGATATTACTCGATCTCGTCGTTGTCTATCTCGGAACACAATTTATTGAAATTGTCAAGAAAATTCTTTTCCCCCGACTCTTTTCAAATCGAACAGCACCGGTTAGGATGGAATAAACTTGTAATTTACCGATTTTATCGAAAGATGGTGCCGAATAAAACGATATTGCATCGCCTCTCCTGCCCTCACTGCGAGGGAAAAGGATACTACGTTATTCGAGACTGTACCGGGGAGATCCAGCGCGAGGAAACCTGTTCTTTCTGTCGCGGGACGGGGGTTTTACCGGACAAGGATGAGGAAGAGTAGACCTTTCGCGGAATTGATTCTCGCGCTCTAAAAGCTTGAGAATCACGCGGATCGGCAAATCGATCGCTTTTTTATCGGAATTTTAGCTCTTTGGTGGATTAAGCTTCGCTAATCCACCCTACGGTCTTGAAAATCGCGTGAATCAGAAAATCGATCGCTCTTTTATCGGAGTTCTCGATAAATACTTATTTATTATTCCTCCTGACTCCTGACTCCTGACTCCTGACTCCTGCCTCCTTCACCCGCGATCGTGCAGAAATCGATCGATCTTCTCGGCGATCGCTCGCGAGCCGCCGGCTAATCCCACCCGTTCCCGCCCGTTTTCCCGACATATCCGCGAGCGATCGCTATCTTGGAGAATTTCCACCACCTTTCTCGCCGCGGTCGCGAATAACTCCGGTTCGGTCGGTTTTTTACCCACCGTGATCACCGATTCGCCTAACAGTCTCATCTGTGCTTCGGCGAAGGGATAGGTAAATTGCGGGCCGCGGCCGGGAATTTGAATCACCGGTTTGCCCAATCCTACCGCTTGTTCTACCGCCGTTCCCGCCATACCGATCGCCACGTCACAACGGTGTAAAATATCCGCGAACGCGTCCCGGTGGCAATGCACGATCGCGCTATCCCCGCGTAACTTTCCTTCCCCCAAATACTCCCACCCCCGTTGTCGCGCCAGTTTTTCTAACTCGGTTTCCGTGATCCCGGAAACGATCGCCGCGATAAACTGCATCGGCTGAATTTTGGCGATTTCCCGACAGATAGCCAGTTCTAGGCTTAAATTATGCAATGCCTCCGGCAGACGGCTTCCGGGGAGTAACGCGATCGTCGGTACGCGGGAATCTAACCCGAGATCCTTTCCCGTCGGCGCGATCGCGTCCATGATCGGGTATCCCGCGTGAATCGCCTTTTTCATTCCCCGACTTTGTAGATCTTCGGCGGTAAAGCGATCTCTAGTGAATACCTGTAAACAACGCGGGGAACCTAGACAGAATTCGGTGAGCGCGGGGAGTCGTAAACGTCCCTCGTAATAACTAGAGGTAGAGACGATAAACGCGATAAACGGACGACCGGTGAGCCAGGCGACGGTTATCGGAAAAATATCCCCCACGGCGATTAATAAGTCATAATCTTGACCCGATCGTAGGATCGATCGCACCTGTCGAACCGTTAAACCGATCAACCCCGCGAGGATATCCCGCGCGCAATTCATCGGATCGGTATAGATAATCCCCCCCGACGGCAGGTTAGAAGTCGGCCCGATAATGGGAACCCCCAAGCGTCGATACGCGTTCCCTTCCCCCACCAACGGCATGGCCGAGATCGATACGTCCGGATTCCTATCGATCAATTCCCGGAGGATCAAACTCGCGTTCAAATCCTCGCCATGACCGTTACTGAGGAACAAAACCCGTTTACTCATTAGATTTCTCGCGGAAAATAGAACTTCTCCTTGAGAAAGGAGGTAAGAAACAGGAAATAGGGTAGAGGAGGTGGAAGAGAAGAGTTTTTAGCGATCGATCCCGCGGGAGATCGATCGAGTGGTCGGGAAAAATACGGCGATCGTTCGAGACAGACTCCCGTTAATCGGCAACGAGGAAAATTTTACCGGAAACCAACGGGTTACAAGCCTCCCTGTTTAAAGGGAAAACCCACCTCCTGCCTCCTGCCTCCTGCCTCCTGCCTCCTCTGACCCCATTTTCCTAGCCGATCTCGTACCCGCGCGGGGTGATCAGCCAGTCCGCGTGTTGTCGGGTTCGACTGTTGCCGATGAGAATCACGGTTAACATATCGATCGCCCCGTTCAACATCTCCCCTAGGGTAGTGATCGCGATTTCCTCGTCCTCTCGGTAAACGTCGCGTCCGATCGCCACCGGGGTCGCCGGATCGCGATATTTCAGGAAAATTTCCCGCGCTGTAACGATTAGCTCGGTACGGGTGTTCGATCGGGGGTTATATAATGCCGTCACGAAATCCCCCATCGCGGCCGCTTCCAAACGTTTGATAATCACCTCGCGGGGAGTTAATAAATCGCTGAGACTGATAGCGCAAAAATCGTGCATTAACGGCGCGCCAATCCGAGAAGCTAACCCCTGCATCGCGGTTATTCCGGGGAAAACCCGCACTTTCGGGCTTTTTCCGTCCCATCCCGTCCCCTGTAACTGTTCCATCACCAATCCGGCCATCCCGTAGATGCCGGAGTCTCCCGACGAGATCACGGCTACCGTTAATCCCCATCGTGCCAGATCGATCGCCCGGATCGCCCGTTCTTTCTCCTTGGTAATCGGTAGCGCTTCCAAGATCTGGCCCGCGCGCGTCAGGGGACGGATCAGGTCAACGTAGAGGGAATAGCCGATAATGACATCCGCTTCCCGTAAGGCCGCTTTCGCCGCCGAGGTCATCTGATCGAGTCTGCCGGGGCCGGTTCCCACCAGCCAGATCTGTCCCTCTCGATCGAGATATTCGCGTTCGGAGACAGAAACGGCGATCGTGACCGCTTCCGATTCGATCTGCTTGGGAACGAGTAATTTTTCGCCCATTTTCAAGGCGGAGGCTTCCGCTACGCTGGGGGTTCCCACTTCCTTCGCGACGACTTCCGAGGGATTGGGAACCTCGATCGCCTGCAATTCTTCAGCCGTAAAGGTTTTCAGGGGTAAATTCTTTTCCCGACAGTATTCTAGTAATCCAACCTCATCGGCTTTAAGGTCGATCGAAACCAGTCCGGCGATCGATTCGGTGGCGAGATGGTAGCGTTGAAAGACCGTCTCGATCGCGGTCTCGATCGCTTCCCGCGTCGTCCCGCGAATACAGCCGATTCCCACCCATAAAACCCGCGGATGCCACTGGACTTTCGACAGGGAGGAATCGGGGGAAAATTGCCGTCGCGTGAAGCCGATCCAGACCCGACCTTTATACTCTCCCCCTTCCGGATCGAAATGAAAGGAATGATCCCGCGGTAAATGTTCCTGCCAGAGAGGCGATCCGGCTTCCTGGATCACCTGTACCGGTTCGCGACGGACGATCGCCGCGCTAACTCCCGTCCAATCCCCCGCGCCTTTTTTCCAGCCGAAGGGAATTCCCATTCGATCGATCTCCGGCAATTTTAAAGCGGTGGACGCGCTGGTAATAATCGCGGTCGCGTCGAGTTGGCTGGCGATGAGTGCGGTTAATCGATCGCCGTTTCCCCCGTGTCCCCCGCACAAACTGATCGCGAATTGCAGGGTAGGATCGAGGACGATCACCGCGGGATCGCTGGCTTTATCGCGTAAAAGCGGTGCGATTAAACGAATTACCGCCCCCGTTGCCAGTAGGAAGACAAAAGCTCGATATTTATCCCAATTTTCCTCTAATAACTCTTTTAGGGTAAGGCGATCGTTCGTCAAAATCGAGATGGAATTTTCTTGACAAAACGATGCAAATGCTGTATCAGGGATGGGACAGATCGCGGCGATCGGTTGGAAAGAGTCGAAAACAGTCAAAGTCGATCGGGAAAAAACGCCTTTTTTATCTTACGGGAGCGCGATCGATCGGGCAAATGTATCGTTCCCTCGATCGGGGTCGTCCGTAGTTTCCGAATCATAACGGCAGATATTGAACGCGATCCGCTAAATCTTCGGGGTCGCTGGCTTTGGCGATAATTTCTAGGTCGCGGATACAATCGCCGAGAGTGATACACTTTTGAATATCTTTATATTCGGTGGTCGTGAGTGTCATGGGTTATTGTAGAGACTGAATTTTTATCTCGATCGTTTCTTCCCATTTCTCGCTGACGGTAATATAAACCGGTTGCGAGCGATCTAATTGATCGAATATTTTTGAAAGGCGATCGTGTACTGTGTTGAGTCAATCATTTTCGCAATTCTTGATCATTTTATGTTTGAATTTATTTGAATTAATGATTTTCAATTTTCATGATTAATCAAAAATAAAAAATTTCCAAAAAACCTTACAAAAGAAACTCCAAACAACGACCAACATGATTGTAATAATCTAGATATTCTTCTTTCGTGACTTCCCATGCAATACTTTCGTCAGAACCTGGATGGGAAACACTATTAGAGTTTCTACGATCAAATAAATTTCTGATTTTTATACATACCTCATGTTGAATTCCTTTTGATTGTAAAAACGTAACTACACTATTAACATCATAAGTTTTTTTGTCCGCTTTTTCTTGTTTAATACATACAGCGTGAATTTCATTGACTAAATGGTTAAGCGCGACTGAATATGATGTATTTCTCTCACTTAAAATTCGTAGTCTAGTTTGTTCTAACACGTCGGGCATTTCTGATATTTTTTTCATTTGCATACAAGCAAGATTATAATATCCTGGCTTATCGCAATTCAGATTTCCATCTTGAATTAAATCAATGATACCGCTCATGTGAGTATTTTGCCTAAGCTTTTTTAGGAGGTCTGTATCATTAAAATTAGTTTGACATAACAATTTTACGATTAAATCGGCATCTCCTGTGGTAATAATCTTTTTATTCAAGCAAAACTCTCTAAATCGCAATATTTCGCTCTCATCTTTTAGTAAGATAATAAGTATTTCGAGAGGACTCACCTTGACTAGATCAAAATTAAAATTTTTAAATACTCTCTTGATCTTTTTTTTGTTTTCTGGCTTTTCGAGAATTTGTTCGACACTCTTGTCAAATATTTCTTGGAGGATTTCTTTTCGTGCTAGATTATCTCTGATATAATAATCTTCAACGCTAGTTTTTTTTATTTTTCTTAATTCTTTTAAAATTTTTTCTAATTTTTCTTGAGGAGTTTCAATGACTGACTCTACTTCTTTTTCGTCATCATTATCATCATCTTCTTGAATAGCACTAAAATATTCATCGCTTGGAGACAAGTTTTTTATGTTTTTAATAAGCTCTTCTTTCTCTTTTTTCTTTGATAGTCGATAAAGCCTAGTTTTTAAATTTAGTTTAAGACCAAGCTGAATATATAAAACTTCAGCAATTTGAGATGAAATCGAATGAACGAGTAAACCTTGAGATTTCTGATCCGTGTTATGCTTAAATGTTATAGATATATATATATCATCAGTATATCTAATAATCTTGTGTGATTCAATAAAATTCCTGTTATTGATGAGTATGTCATCAATAAATAAATCTCCAAAAACTAAATATAAATATCCAATAAAACTAGAAATAATATTGTTATCAGACTGAGGGATGCCAGATTTTTCATTAGAGATAAACTGAAAAAAACAAAAAATTTGTTCTCTTGTAAAAACATCGTAAGCTAGATTAGCCTGTACGCTCGGCTTTATAAAACGACTTAGCAGGCTTAGTAATTTTGGCATTGACAATTCATTAAAATAATTCTCAATATCAAGTCTAAGAACTACTTTGTCTTGTTCTCCAGATTTGATTTCTTGTTTAATTTTTGATTCAAAATCTTTGTAAAAACTGCGATAATAAATATTTGTAGAAGTAAGTTGTATTTTCCCAGATTTATAATGAAGATTGCCACCGTAGAAAGATTCAATTCTCGGTATTTTTTTATAAGTCTCGTTCAAAAATTCCTGTGATAGCTTAAGTAAATAAAGACCGACAGCATAGTAAACCACTCTCATGGGATAGGTAAAAAATTTATACTCTCTCAACCCCAGCCCTAGCTTGGGTATAACATAAGATAGAACGGCAAATTCTTTTTTTAAACCATAAAAAAGACCCGTGGATATTTTGACATCAAAATATTTTCCTGCATCATCTTCTAAGCAGTTAACGTCTAGATTTTCATAATAAAACATACTAAGAGTATTAAAATGTCTATTGCTTTTCTTTTGTTTGATCTGAAACTTCAGAAGTTTTAGAGCATCCTGCCATAGATTATACGTGATAAAGTATCCGAGTTGTGTTTTGTTGCTGTTAGTCATTATTATTCTACTTAAACTAAATTATTTAATCACTCATTTGTGTTCTTCAACTTATTTGCTGTTCAACGTTATGTAAGCCGTGAAAGAGATGGTACAAACTTATCCACCATGAGGTATTGGGAAATGGCTCATCTTAGCTTTTGCCATAATACTGTCTTTTTGGTATCCGCTCTACACCTTGATCGAACTCGGTTCGTCTACCGCCGCGATAATGCGGTGACAGCCGGAATTAGGTTTCGCCCACTGGTATTGGTGTTCGAGGGGGTTGCCCCAACAGAGACCTAAATATAACTCCGTCCGCGCAACATCCAGTTCCGCCCATTCCGCCCCCTCGATGAACTCCTCTAGGGAATCCGGGGAAATCCGACGACGGGAATCGATCGATAGCCAGAAATTCATCCCCCGCGTCGCCTCCCACCAGAACTCCAGTACCGAGGCTTTCGCGTTGACGAGAGTTTCCTTATCCCCCTCGATCGCCACCAATTGATTGTGAATTTCCGGGTAGCGGATCGATCGCTCCCCGAAGGTGCAAACTCGCCAGATAATCCCCGAAACCCCGTATTCCCGTTGATACTCGTGGATCTGGCGGCGGAAATCCCGATAGGCGAACACCTTACCCGCCTTTTCCAGATCGATCGCTTTCGCGAGTACGGGATTACCGACCCGATCGGCACTGGAAAGTAGGACGCGTTCCCCCTTCCAAGTGGCGTGCATCTCTCGATCGAGGATTTCAATCAACTGCTGTGTCGAGTAGGTCATTCTTCGGCGATCGCTATCGGCAAAGGTTTTCTCTTAAATGATAAACCCATCTCCCGATTCGGGGGTTGACTCGATCGCCGGAAAACGCGTTTCTCACCCCGGGGAATTCTCGATCGAATGCCGCTCCAACAGCACCTCGCCCGCGATCAAGCGTCGCGCCGCGTCGATCAGCACGTCCTCGATATAGGGCTTGACAAAATACCCCTTCGCCCCTTTCTCCGCCGCCATCGCCTGCATTTTCTGCGCGCCGCGGGACGTGATCATCGCCACCGGGATCGAGTTTAGGTTTTCATCCTCCTGGAGACGGGAGAGCAATTCCAGACCGTTCATCCTCGGCATCTCGATATCGCAGAGAATCAACTGGCACGGGAGACCGGCACTTAATTTTTCCCAGGCTTCCTGACCGTCGCGAGCCGTATCGATGCGATAACCCGCCTTGGTGAACGATAGGGATAACATTTCCCGCACCATCACCGAATCATCGACGATCAGCACCAGCGGACTCTCGCCGGAATCTCCGGCCTCGTCCCCGTCTCCGTCCGAGTAACCGTCGATCGACACCGAACCGAGTTGATAGTGCCGGTTACTGTTGGCTAATAAGACCTCGCCCGCGATCATCCGTCCGGCCGCGTCCAGTAGATCGCGTTCGGTGTAGGGTTTGGTAAAGTAGCCACTGGCTCCCAACTGGGCGGCCACCTTGCGGTGACGTTCCGCGCCGCGGGACGTGAGGAGGGCGATCGGTATCCGGGATAATCGGGGATCTTTCTGAATATTCGACAGTAATTCCAACCCGTTCATCCGCGGCATCTCGATATCGCAGAAAACGATATCGCAGGGTAGACCGCCGCGCAATTTCTCCCAGGCTTCCTGACCGTCTCTCGCCTGTTCCACGCGATAGCCCGCTTTGTTAAAGCTTAACGAGAGCAGTTCGCGCACCGTGATCGAGTCATCGACGATCAGGACCATCGGTTCCGCCTCGCTCTCCGGCTCGATATCGATCGGGGGACGTTTCCGCCACGGGCCGGCGCTATCGGTTCGCAGACGGCCGGCGGCGATATCGATCAGTTCGAGAACGTCGCCGATCGGTAGGATCGTTCCATCGCCCATCACCGTCGCCCCCGCGATCCCCGACGGTCGGGGAATCGGCCCCTCGATCTGTTTGATCACGATCTCCTGTTCGCCGAGTACCTGATCCACCTGTACCGCCAGAAGATTATTCCCGCCGCGCAGGATAATGATCGGGATCGTGTCTTCCTCCGACTTACCCCCGTAGATCGTCCCCCGACTGATCTGCCGGTTGTAGGAGAGAAGATCGCTTAACGGTTGGAAGGGCAGGAAAGAATTATTCCAGGGAATACAGGGCCGTCCTTCCGCGTCCACCCGGATATCGGTTTTCGGGAAATCTTTCGTTTCCTCCACCCCGTCCATCGAGAAGCCGATCCGGGCCCGATCGCTCACGCAACAGAGCGCTTTACAGATACTCAGGGTGAGCGGTAAACGGATGGTAAAGGTGGTTCCCTTACCCAGGATCGAATCGATCGTCACCGTCCCGCGTACATCGATCAGACTCGTACGCACCACATCGAGACCGACCCCCCGCCCGGCGAAGTCATCGGCTTTATCCTTGGTGCTGAAACCGGGGTGGAAAAGAAGTTCGTAGACCTCTTGACGGGTCAGGATGCGGGATTCTTCCTCGGTGATCAGGCCCTTCTCGATCGCCTTGCGTTTTACCCGATCGGCATCGATCCCGGCCCCGTCATCGATCACGGTGATCACGGTCTGGTTCCCCTGTAGGAACGCCCGGACGGAAATCGTCCCCTCCGGGGGTTTCCCTTTTTCCTGACGCTCCCGCGGGGACTCGATCCCGTGGGTGATCGCGTTGTTGACGAGGTGGGTCATCGGGCTGTTGAGATGTTCGAGGATCATCTTATCGATGAGAACATCCCGGCCCTCGACCTCTAGTTTCGCCTGTTTATTCAGTTTGAAAGAAATATCGCGGATGGCGCGCGGGAGTCGATCGGCGGTTTGGGCGAAGGGAACCATCCTCGATTTCGTCATCCCCTCTTGCAGTTGCGTGGTCGCCTGTCGCAGGGAACGCGTGACCTGATCGGTTTCATCGATGACGAATTGAATATCGGAAGCGGACTCCCGAACCCGAACGATCAACTCGATCATCTCCTGGGAGAGCAGGTGGAAATCGGTAAATCGATCCATCTCCAACGCGTCTAGATCGGTGAGCGCGGACTCACCAGGCGGTTCCTCCGGCGATACCGCCTCGCTCTCCCCGGTCGTCCTACCGAAAACCGGTTTCCGACTAGCCAGTAACGCCCCTTCTAAAAGAGTCCGTTCGTGGAGGTCTTGCATCCGTCCCCCCACGTCGCTGAGGTTCTGGACTTGATTGAGCAAATTATCGAGAAAGAGACGGAGACGTTCCTGATCCTGCTCCAAACGGTTCCGTTTAACCACCAGTTCCCCGATCAGGTTACTCAGGTTATCGAGTTGCTTGATCGGTACCCGCATCGACTGTTCGATAATTTTGTTGTTGGGGCGAGGACGCGAGAGCGGTCGCTGGGTGGGGCCGGTGATGTTGTTGGGCGCGTCCAGGATGTGGGGATCGAGTAAGGCCACGAGATCTTGAAAGTCATCCTCTACCGGGGTGACGGTTAGAGCGGGTTCCGGCTGGATTTCTACCGTTTCCGGGACGGGTTTCGGCGTGGGAGAACCTGCCGGGACGATCGGCACGACGGGAATCGAGACGGGTTCCGCGAGGAGGGCTTCTAAAGCGGTGAAAATCGAGGGATCGGCCGGGAGGGTATCGCTCGGTTGTTGGAGAAAAGCCTCGAGATCTCCGATCGCCTCGTAAAAGACCGGGGGAAAGGAAAAGTCGCTCGACTCCGGCGGGTCCTCCGGGAACGAGAGCTCTTCTTCCGAAGAGGCAAAAAACGCGGGGGATCCCTCTCGATCGATCTCCCGACTCGCCTTGGCTTCCCTCGCGGGCGCCCGGTCCGGAAGCTTGAACGGGGACTCTCGCGACCAGGGTTCGCTCTCCCCGAAAAGTTCCTGAAGTTCCCGATCCGAGGGTAAGGTACTGAACGGGAGCAGACTCGATTCTCCCGCCCCGGCGATCTCGCTAAAACTCGCCTCGAACAAGCTCTCGAAGTCATCCTTCCCGCCGATCTCGTCGGGATTCATCTCTTCTAAGCTCTCTAACAACCGATCGATATCTTCGGTAAAGAGATTGTCCGAATCGGGCTGTGTCATGATGTCTTTCCTGCCAAGTCGTCACGAATCGCGTTAACCGACGCTCTATTTACTGTCAGAATACCCGGATCTCGCCCGATAACTTCTATCGTACCGCGAGAATTTTTCCCGTACCGTTCACCGACCTTCGGTCGAGGGAGCGGGGAACGGGCAACCGTAAAGATTTCGGGTGGCCCCGGGAAATGGTTGCGGGTTTCCCGGGGCCACCCAACGGGTCAGAAGCCTCGCCCCCTTGGAGCGCTCGCGTCTTCTCGGGGTTTACATCCCCTTACTCCGCCTTCCCTATATTCTGTTGCCCGTTGCCTGTAACCGCCTCACCCGGCCTGACGTTGAATTCGGACCCGTTCCAATCGCGGCCCCTCGGTGGAGACGATCGTGAATTCTAGATCGTCGTACCGTAAGGTTTCGCCGGCACGCGGGATTTTCTGCCAGCAATGCAGGAGGAAACCGCCCAGGGTTTGGTACTCGTCGGCGAGCGGCAAATCGAGGCGGAGAATCTCGTTGACATCCGCTAGATTCATCTGCGCCTGCACGAGATAGGTGCGCTCGTCGAGTTCTTGCAGTTCGATCGTTTCCGCGTCGGGACCGAGCGAGCGCTTTCCCAGAATTTCGGCGATCAGATCCTCTAGCGTCACCACTCCCGCCAGACTCCCGAACTCATCGACGATCGCCACCATTTTCAACTCGTCTTTCTGCATGATCGCCAGTAATTCGCTCGACCGGGTGGATTCGGGAAAAAAACGCGCCGGTTTCACCCGCTCCCGGATCGGGGTCGATCGGCCGAACTCCCCGGCCGCGAGGGGAACCGCCAGATCCTTGAAATCGAGTACGCCGCGGATATCGTCGAGGGAATCCCCTTTCACCGGGTACCGCGAATAGCCGCTCCGGGCGATCTCGTCGAGAAATTCCCCGAAAGTCGCCTCGATCGAGATCGCCGCCAAGCGATTGCGGGGAACCATGATTTCCGCCGCGCTCACCTCGCCGAACTCGAAAATATTCTGGATAATTTCCCGTTCCCCGGCTTTCAATTCCGTCAGTTCTTCCGATCGACCGAGCAGTAACTGCAATTCCTCCAGGGTGACGCGATTGTACGGCCGGAACTCCCCGTCTTCGATCCGGGTGCTTTTTAGGAGAAATCGGGTGGATTGGTTTAAAATCCAGATAAAAGGCGTGAAAATACGGGAGATAACCCCGATCGGCGGCGCGAGAATCCGGGCCATCGGTTCCGCGTAGGCGAGGGCGAGGGATTTCGGACAGAGTTCCCCCAGGACGATCTGGAGGTAGACGATCGCGAAAAAGGCGAGCGCCAGCGATACCCCGTGGGCCAGGAAATTCCGCCACCCGGAAGGAACCGGGAGGAGCGCCAGCGATCGGGCGACGAACACGGCCATCGTACTCTCGCCGATCCAGCCCAGGGCGAGACTGGAGAGGGTGATCCCTAACTGGGTGGTGGAGAGCAATCGATCGAGGCTTCTTTGCAGGGATTGCACCGTTCGCGCCCCCGCGTCCCCGGATTCCACTAGCTGACTGATGCGGGTACGGCGTACCGAGACGATCGAGAACTCTGCCGCCACGAAAAAAGCGTTGAGAGCGATAAGCGGGAAGACGAGTAATAGTCGAAGCAGGATATCGTTACTATTCATAGAAAAAAGGCAAAAAATCGCCTTTTCAACGGCTTATCCCCGAGAAATTCGAGAACGTTCCAGAAAACTTTGTTTCTCGTCTTTTTTCGGGGAATCTTTCGGGGATTGTCCCGATTTTGCCTTTTTTTCCTGTTGTTGGATATAAACTTTAACTTTTTTAATAACGTCCGCCTCTTTGACCGGGATGAACGTTTGATTCCGTCCGTAGTTGGTGCGATCGTTGCTGAATTTTTTGGCGGGATTGATATCCGGTTGGCTGACCCCTTTTAAAGAAGCGTAACCGAGTTGATAGGCGGCCATGCCGCTGGCGATCCCGGCGAGTAACATCGGTCCCAGCAGAAGAAGCCCTAATCCGATCGGATGACTGATCTTGATTTTTTTCATATTTAGCGGGCGGAACGCTCCCCGACCGTAACGACCGAATATATAATAAATTAATAGTATAACCCAGGGTTGGCCGAGCGGTTGAGGCAACGAACTCATAATTCGTCTAAGGCAGGTTCAACTCCTGCACCCTGGATGGCAGAAGTCGAACCGATTCCCGCCGTTAAAAACTTCCCGGACTTAGATAACTGGGATTTTCCAACAGGGAAGTATCGAAGGGATTTTCCAGATCCGCCGTCCGGACGAGCCGGCCCGCCTGTTGCGCCTGCATGACCTCGTAGTAGAGTGTCTCTACCAATTTCCCCTCCCGGTCGATCATGTTGTCCATGTAGGAGCCTTCGGGGAAAGTGCGCCAACCGAATAGGGTGTTCAGTTGTCCGGAGATCGTCGCCATATCGTAAAAACGTCCGGTCTCGTTGTAAAACGCCCGGTTGAACAGTCCGGGGATCGGGTTAAAGCGGACGGTGGTATCGGTCACGGGAACGAGTTGTCGTTCCTGGGCGATCGCGGGGGCCTCGGCGTTCGCCATCAGCGCGCCGAATACTAACAGGGAAGACAGTAGGGCTGTACGGGACATGATAATAAAGATCTCCTCACGAGGTAGGCAATGATAACGATAGTCGCGAGTAAGGGATGAGAAGGGGATCTGATATGCTGGGAAAGCAGAAAAACTGAAACCTTTTGGCTTAATTGTAACCGATCGTTCCCCGCCCGGCCGGGCGCGAGGATAGAAAACTTATGGCTAATCTCTCCGTGGCGACGCTCGATACTCCCGCGCTCCGTCAATTCCTGCTCGATTCTCTCGTCCGTCTCGCCTATCGCGAGGGCGATTTCACGCTCTCCTCCGGACAATCGAGTAGTTACTACATCAACGGCAAACAAGTTACCCTCACCGCGGACGGCGCTCTAGCGGTCGGTCGCCTGTTGCTATCCCTCCTCCCGGAAGACACGAAAGCCGTGGCGGGTTTAACGTTAGGGGCCGATCCGATCGTCACCGCGGTCAGCGTGGTTTCCGCCTACGCGAATCGCCCGATTCCCGCTCTCATCGTCCGAAAAGAAGCGAAAGGACACGGCACGCGGGCTTATATCGAGGGGCCGACGTTACCGGACGGATCTCCGGTGGTGGTGTTGGAAGACGTGGTGACGACGGGCAAAAGCGCGATGTTAGCGGTAGAAAGATTACGGGACGCGGGGTATCAGGTCGATCGGGTGATCGCCCTAGTCGATCGAGAGCAGGGAGGCGCGGAATTCTATCGATCGAGAGATTTACAGTTTCAAGCCCTCTTCTCGATCGGCGAACTCCAACAGGCTTATCGTCAGCGTTAGGAGGAGGTAGGAGTCAGGAGTCAGGAGTCAGGAGTCAGGAGGCAGGAGGCAGGAGTCAGGAGTCAGGAGAGAATGACAATATAATAATATTGCCTCCCCTATCTCCCTCACCTCCCCCATCTCTCTGATATTCTCCATCTCCCTCACCTCCTCCATCTCCCTCATCTCCCTCGCCTCCCCACTCCCCAATCGCGGCCGGATGTACCATTTCTCCTATCGGGTGTATCAGCGTCCCTTTCGGCGACCTTTGCGAACCCATCATGGATGGTGGGAGTGTCGCGAGGGGATTATTCTCCGCTTGGCAGGGGAAAGCGGACGGGTAGGATGGGGGGAGATCGCGCCGATCGCTTGGTTCGGTTCGGAAACTCTCGAAGAAGCGGTATCCTTCTGTCGGGAAATCGGGAATTCGATCGCGGAAGCGGCGATTCTCTCGATTCCCGACAGTTTACCCGCGTGTCAGTTCGGTTTCGAGTCCGCGTTAGAAGACACCCGATCGAACGGAGCGCTCGACGAGAGTTCCCCGAACTATAGTTATTTACTCCCCAACGGACAGGAAGCCCTAGATACCTTACCGGAAGTCCTGAAAAATACCTCTATAGATACTTTTAAATGGAAAATCGGCGTTTCCCCGCTCGAAACGGAATCGGCGATCGCCGAGAAATTAACGCGACAGTTACCGGACGGGGCGAAATTGCGTTTGGACGCGAACGGGGGGTTAACTCTCTCCGACGCACGCGTTTGGTTAACTCTAGCCGATGAATTATCGAATCTCGAATTTATCGAACAACCGTTACCCCCGCGTCAATTCGGGGAAATGTTATCTTTAGGCGAATCGTTTCGTACCCCGATCGCTCTCGATGAATCCGTTTGTAATCTCCAACAGGTAGAAAGCTGTTATCGGGAGGGATGGCGCGGGGTATTCGTAATTAAACCGTCGATAATGGGTTCGATCCGGCGTTTTCGCGAGGTATGGAATCGATACCCTGTAGACGCGGTATTTTCCTCGGCTCTAGAAAGTTCGATCGGGCGGCGATCGGCCCTACGTTTGGCGGTAGAATGTTCGAGGAATGACCGGGCGTTGGGTTTCGGCGTGGGACAGTGGTTCGCGGACGGCATCGATCGGGAGACGGAGTGGTTAGAAACGCTGTGGAAGACATCTTAACGCTACTCGATCGACGGAAAGATAGCGACTGGTTACACGATCGGAACGGACGGGAATTTTATCAAAAGGTCGCGTTTTATCACGATCGATTTCGAGAGCGATCGCTACACATTCTCCTAGCCGAATCCGATCCTTTTGAATTTCTAGCGATTTTTCTCGCGGGAATCGCTTCCGAATGTTCGATTTTTCTGGGAAATCCCGATTGGAAACGAGGGGAGTGGGAACAGGTTTTCGCGCTAGTTCGACCGGATCTCGTGTTCGGTGCTACCGTTCCTTCGATCGAGAATTCGAGCGTTTCTAAACTTGATTTTCCTCCCTCTATCCTGATTCCCACCGGGGGAACCTCGGGAAAGATCCGGTTCGCGATCCATACTCGGGAAACTCTCGGCGCGTCGGTCGCGGGATTTCGGGAGTATTTCGGGGTCGATCGGGTGAACTCTTTCTGTATTCTTCCCCTCTATCATGTGAGCGGTTTAATGCAGTTTTTACGATGTTTTTGGACGGAGGGATATTTTTTAAATATTCCTTACTCGGAACTGAAAAAAGAACGAATTAAAAATTTAGATTTCAGTGAATATTTTATCTCTCTAGTTCCCACACAATTACAGTTTTTTCTCGATAAAGATCCGGGGTGGTTAACTCGATTTAAAGCGGTTTTACTGGGTGGCGCACCCGCTTGGCTTTCACTTTTGGAAAAAGCGAGACAGTATAAAATTCCTTTGTCTCCTACATACGGAATGACCGAAACCGCCTCGCAAGTGGTAACAGTAAAACCCGAAGAATTTTTAGCGGGAAATAATAGTAACGGACGGGTATTACCTCACGCGAGAATCAGGATTGACGAATTCGATCGAACGGTAAAGATTGAAGCGAAATCCCTCTTTCTCGGTTATTATCCCCATCGAGAGCGATCGAGCGTTTTCCAGACGGATGATGTCGGCTATTTTGACGGAGATAATTATTTATATATTATCGGCAGAAATAGTCAGAAGATTATCACGGGAGGGGAGAATGTTTTCCCGCTAGAAGTGGAAACCGCGATTCGGGAAACGGGGTTAGTAAAGGACGTGGTGGTGAGGGGAGTGAGCGATCGGGGGTGGGGACAGGCGATCGTCGCTTTTTACGTTTCGATCGATGACGGGATCGTTCCTTCGCTTATCCAAGAAAAAATCAAGGATAAAATCGCCAGATACAAACATCCGAAACACTGGATAAAACTCGATCGAATCCCGAAGAATCCTCAAGGGAAAATCAATCAAAAATTCTTAGACGAACTCTGGAACGAAACGATAGCGAAGGGAAGAATCCCGCGGAACTCGTGAATCCGGATCGGGCCGATCGAACGAATCTCAATACTTCCCGGATAACGTCATTCGCGGGTTCACAAGGAGACCGGAAACCTTATTCGCCGTGGCGAGAAGCCCTAAAAAATCCTTAACCCGCGAGGTATTGGATCGAGTCCTGGAGGGGTGGCTCAATCAACGAGACTTCAAGGGATCGGGCGGCTTAAAAAAGCGTGATATCTTTTTAAGCCCTCCTCGGAGAAATTGGGGTTAAACCAGACAAGCGTCACTTCGGAGTCAAAATTTCCTCGGGGTTTTCTGATCTTTTGGGAGGCTATACTCTCGCGAGCGAAACCATGTCTTTCATAAAACTCGATCGCCCTTGGATTGCTCTGATGGGGCAACAATTCAAATCGGAGGATGTGGGGCATATTAGCTGTAATCTCTCTCAGATAGGCATCGATCAGTTGGCCGCCATATCCTTTCCCCTGCCACTCGGGATGAACCATCATGGTCGCGTTCGTGAGGACATGAGCCAGACACTTAAATCGTGAAGTGAAGGCTTTCAAGTAACCAACGATTTCCCCCCCCTCTTCGATGACTAGAACCAGCCCGCGCTCTAATCCCTCGTTCAGCATCTCGCTGACATACTCCAGGGTAATTTCCTCTTCTTCTTGCGTTAAATTCCCTCGGTTGAACCGCGCCACAATTTTGTAGAGTTTGTAGAGCGGGCGGAGATCGTTCAAGGTCGCCTCGCGGATGATTGCCGGACTGCATCCTCGTGAGAACTGGAGCGATTTCGGTAGAAGTTTTGGTTGGAAGTTATCTTTCTCTCGCCAAGCCGATCGGGTTTCGCCCGAGGCGGCTTCAGGGAGTGGATGGCTCTCGGTCGGGAACTGAAAACCTTTCATGGCCGCTTCTCCTCCTCTCTCGACTCTCTCTATTTCTATTATCATTCATCGATCGAGTTCTCAGGATGTTTTTCGATCGATACCCCGAAATCCAATACCTCGCGGGTTTGGGATTTTTTAGGGCTTCTCGCCTACGGTGAATAAGGGTTCCGGTCTCCTTGTGAACGCGCGAATGACGTTATCCGCGAAGTATTGGAACGAATCCTAACGATCGTTTAATTCTCGATTCCCTCGATCGGGGCGACAATAAGGATATACCGCCTCTACCTTCCGATGATAACCCTCTCCTGCTTTGAACACGAGTTCGTCGAGTATACGTGGGAAAACCGGCTCTAGTGCTTGTGAACTGTCCGCACCTAACCGCCCAGAAGTATAACGATCCGTTCATCGATTGGGGTACATTAATTTATAGAAGTATATTTTCATTGCCACATGAGCGCCTCCTCCTTCGACTATAGAACGATAAAACCGATCTCCGGGCCGATCGAACCCAAAAAGCAAGGGAAGAAACGCCATTGGGGAAGTCATCCCTACTTTACCCGACGCGCTTGGAACGTCGTACAGGCGTATATTAAGCGTTTCAGTCAGGAGGGAGATGTGGTCTTAGATCCCTTCGGAGGGTCGGGAGTGACCGCGGTAGAAGCGTTGGTTTTAAAGCGAAAGGCGATCTACTCGGATATTAACCCGATGGCGAGTTTTATCTGTCGTAATATCGCGGTGAGTCCCGTTAAAATTGATGATTTTCGCGCCGCTTTCGATGAAATCGCTAGAAATTGTCAAGAGAGAATCAACGAAGTTTATCAAATGTCGATCGAGGAGGTAGAGGCTTTAGAAATTCCCTATTGGTATCCGCGGGGAATTCGTTTACCTCAAAATGCGGACGCGGAGTACGTGGAAAATTTATTTACCAAGCGTCAATTATTTTCCCTTTCCTTACTCTTGAATCATATTAATTCCATCGCCGATCCGATCGTTAAAGATTTAATGCGCTTCGCTTTTTCTGCGACTTTGAATACAACCAATTTAACATTTAGTTCCACGAAAGGACGAATAGACAGTCGAGGGAATAGCGGCATTATGCACCGATATCGCTATTGGATTCCTCCTCGAACTATCGAGCTTAACGTCTGGAAACAATTCGCCCAGAAATTCAAAAATACGGCAATATTCAAAATTGAAACCAATAAAGAGATCGGTGATTTCTATCGAGATAATTGTTCTATTTTCAATTTTTCTGCGACCGATTTAAGCGGGATTGCGTCCGAATCTGTCGATTATATCTATACCGATCCTCCCTACGGCCAACATATCGCCTATCTAGATCTCTCGACTATGTGGAACGCTTGGCTAGAATTTGATGTGAGCGATAGCGCGAGAGAATTAGAAGCGATTGAAGGAGGAGATTTAAAGAAGTCGAAACAAACTTACATCGACTTACTATCGGATTCGATTCGGGAAATGTTTCGAGTTTTGAAATTTGATCGCTGGATGAGTATCGTTTTCGCTCATAAAGATCCCGCGTATTGGGACGCGATCGTAAAATCCGCTCAAGACGCTGGATTCGAGTATGTAAATTCTTCCGTACAACATTCTACCACTCCCTCGTTACACAAAAAGAAAAACCCGCTCACGGTACTATCGGGAGAATTGGTTTTAAACTTTCGTAAGGTGAGTAACCCGAAAACTATCGCCATTAGCCAAGTTGGTATCGATATCGTGCAGATCATTAAAGAAGTTGCCGAGATGACGATCGTTAAAAATTCCGGTGCTTCCACAGAAGATATTTACAACGCTCTCATTCCTAAGTTACTGGAAAACGGCTTATTAACGCAAGTAACCAAACAGATGAACGATATTACACCTTTGTTAAAAGAAGAATTTAATTTTTCCGAGTTAGATAATTTATGGAGAATTCGGCCGAATACGAAAATTGGCTGTTTTATTCCTTTAGAAGATAGAATTCGCTTCTATCTATTAGACTTTTTGACCGCGAGGGAAAGACAAGGAAAACTCACAACTTTCGATGAAATAATTTTTGCGGTAATGCCCAATCTCATTAACGGAACGACACCAGATAATCAGTCAATTTTAACGATTTTAGAACAATTAGCTTATTCTCCAGATGGTCGGCATTGGCAACTAGGTCAAGCGGAAGGTCTTCAATTAGCTCTCGATCTTAAAATAGAGCGTCCTTCCTCTATACTACCCACGTTAGAGTTCCCCAAACAAGCGGACAAAATTCCCCACGATCAAATTATCTACGCGCTCGCAAAAATAGCGATTGCCGTTGGATTAACTCCCTATATCGGGAAAAAAGAACAAGCCACAAGCCATTGGAATGGAGAAGCTTTTAAAGATATTTCCCTAGAAAAATTACCGATCGCTAAATTGGGAGATTGGGATAAAAACAAGATCGAACAAATAGATCTGATCTGGTTTGATAGTTTAGGGGATGCGGTTTTCGCTTTTGAAGTAGAAACCAGTACCCCGATAACCACGGGAATCGATCGCTTTATGGAATTACTAAAAATATTTCCTGAATTGGCGAAAAGACTGGTACTAATTATACCTCCAAAACGTGTAAATAAAATCGAAAAAATACTGAAAGATTCTCATTATATAGGTCATCCTCTATACATGGAGAATAAATTAGTTTATAGCCTATCCAAGAACATCGCTGAAGTTTATCAAAGACTTTCGCAAAAAACGAGAGTGGAATTGTCAGAGGTCTTTGCTTCGATTGAGGCTATTCTCAAAAGCCCCAATATTTCCTAGAAGATTATTGAGAACTTATCGCCCCTAGCAAAATAATTGAGAATTCAGGGCAATCCGTGTAGGAGGTCTTTGAATCAAGTTCATTCATCGCGAGGATCGATCGCCTATCATTTAAATACCCGTCCCCTCGCGATATCAACGACATGAGCCAACCCGAAACCCTCTCCAATCCCGACACGCGCTCTCTCCCAGCCGATGGCTGGCAAGTTCTCGAAACAACCGCCAGAGACCTCGGACTGAACCTAGCCGAACTATGGCAGAAAATCGCCTCCAAAGAAATCCGTTTAATCGAAGCCGATGAACTAGAAGACCTTCTCGATACGATTAGCGGACTGGAAGGCTTATTATCCGCTAAAGAAGAAGGAACCATCCCCTGGGAACAAGTGAAAGCCGAATTAAAAAGTGACGAATAATCGTGTACTCGATCGAATTCTCCAGAAAAGCGCGAAAACAATTCAAAGCCTTACCCGAATTAGTTCGAGATAGGCTAATTCCCAAAATCGATTCCCTGACGGAAAATCCCCGACCCTCGGACTGTAAAGCCCTTCAAGGCACAAAGGGCTTATATCGAGTCCGGGTGGGCGATTATAGAATACTTTACTCGATCGAGGATCGACGCTTATTCATTCTCATCGTAGAAATCGGTCATCGAAGAGAAATCTATCGGGACAGATAAAGTCCATTCAAGGATGTACACTCCGGGTTCTGTATCCCCGCGATTCACCGACATCGATAACGATTCGGAAAATCTCCCCCCGATCGCCTCCCCCAAGACCCACCGATCGAGCTAGGGTAATAGAAGATACAGAACCGATCGCCCACACACGAACCGCGATGACGAATACCACCAATCCCCTGCTTATCGGTCAAGGATTACCGCCTTTCGACAAAATCGAGCCGAGTCATATCGTACCCGCGATGACCCAACTTCTCGGCGAACTGGACCGCGAATTAACCGAACTAGAAACCCGCGTCACCCCCACCTGGGAAAAATTAGTCGAACCCCTCACCCGTATCGAGGAACGTTTAAGCTGGAGTTGGGGAATCATCGGTCATCTCATGGGGGTGAAAAATAGCCCCGAATTGCGCGAGGCTTACGAGAAAATACAGCCGGATGTCGTCCGCTTTATCAACCGCCTCAGCCAGAGTAAACCCGTGTACGAGGCATTTGTCGCCCTGCGCGAGAGTGACGGGTGGGAGAAACTGGACACCGCGCAGAAACGCGTCGTCGAGGCGGCTATCCGCGACGCGAAACTGTCCGGGGTCGGCTTAGAAGGCGAGGAAAAAGAAAGATTCAACGCCATTCAACTGGAACTCGCCGAAATTACCACGAAATTTTCTAATAACGTCCTCGACGCGACCAAAGCTTTTAAACTCAAACTGACAAAACCCGAAGAAGTCGCCGGTTTACCCGATAGCGCCCTCAGCCTCGCGGCCCAAACCGCGCGCGCGGAAGGGGAGGAAAACGCCACCCCGTCCGGCGGCCCCTGGATTATTACCCTCGACTTTCCCAGCTACTTCCCCTTCATGAAATACAGCGAGAATCGGGAATTACGGGAAAAACTCTATAAAGCCTACGTGAGCCGCGCCAATTCGGGCGAATATGACAATAAACCGCTGATCGATCGCATTCTCCGACTCCGGCAGGAACAGGCGGGACTTCTCGGATACAGCACCTACGCCGAAATAAGTCTAGCCCGAAAAATGGCAGATTCCGTGGAAGAAATCGAGAAATTACTGGAAGAACTCCGCCAAGTAAGCTATACCGCCGCGAAAGGGGAATTAGAAGACTTGAAAATCTTCGCGGGAACCGACGACCTCAAACACTGGGACATCGCGTACTGGTCGGAAAAACAACGGGAAGCCAAGTTTAACTTCACCGCCGAGGAATTACGCCCCTATTTCCCCCTACCGCGGGTATTAGACGGTTTATTCCGCCTCGCGGAACGAATTTTCGGTGTCAGCATCACCCCCGCGGACGGGAAAGCGCCCGCCTGGAACCCGGATGTCCGCTATTTCCAGATTAACGACGAAAACGGGGCGGAAATCGCCTATTTTTACCTCGATCCCTATAGCCGTCCCGCGGAGAAACGGGGGGGCGCGTGGATGGATATCTGTATCGGCCGCGCGAGAATCGACGGGGAAACCCGCTTACCGGTAGCCTATCTCGTCTGTAATCAAACGCCGCCCGTGGACGGAAAACCGAGTTTGATGACCTTCGACGAAGTGACCACGCTCTTTCACGAGTTCGGCCACGGATTACAGCATATGCTGACGAAAGTGGACTATTCTGGCGTTGCGGGAATTAATAACGTGGAGTGGGACGCGGTAGAACTGCCCAGCCAATTCATGGAAAACTGGTGTTACGATCGCCCTACCCTGATGAGTATGGCCAAACACTACGAGACCGGCGAAACCCTCCCCGAACATTACTACCGGAAACTGCTCGCCGCGCGCAATTACATGAGCGGTTCCGCCATGTTGCGCCAGTTACACTTCTCCCTCGTCGATATCGAACTGCACCACCGCTATCAACCCGGCGGGACGGAAACCCCCAACCAAGTTCGCCAACGCCTCGCTACCACAACCACCGTTATTCCGCCTCTACCTGAAGACGCATTTTTATGCTCCTTCGGACATATTTTCGCCGGGGGATACGCCGCCGGTTACTACAGTTACAAATGGGCGGAAGTCCTCAGCGCCGACGCGTTCGCCGCGTTCGAGGAGGAGGGACTGGAAAACGAGGAAGCCGTCCGCTCGATCGGGCGACGTTTCCGCGATACCGTACTGGCATTAGGGGGCGGATTGCACCCGATGGAGGTATTTAAAGCCTTCCGCGGTCGCGAACCCAGCACCGAACCCCTCTTACGTCATAGCGGGCTGTTACAGACCGTGTAACGCGCGATCTCTCCGGGGCGAGTAGCGATCGCCCCGAAACCGTCAAATCTCGAAATTCATGATTAAAAGCGCGGTTCGGTGGGTTAGCACCGCGGAACCCACCTTACGGTCTCTATCGCCCGTCGTTTCTCGCCTCTTGCCTCTTGTCTCTCGCCCGGCGCTCTAGCCGATAGCTAACCGAAAAAAGCGTCATATTACCCCGCTAGACAGAGCGGGAACATAGGTTATCGTAGTATTGAGAGTTACTTACCGGGACTATATTCTGTCATTTTACAAGCATGAAAAAATTGCCTCTAGTCCTATCCGCGGGGAGTATAGCCTTATTGTTGGGGGGATGTCCCTCGTCGCCGACGAACCAATCCCAACCCCTCACCCAAGAAAGCCCGGCGGCCGCGCCGAGTCCGCAAGCCTCCCCTCCCGCCTTCGCCGGCGCGACCCAACCCGCGACCCGTCCCCCGTCGGTGAACGCGATCACCGGATTGGTTCCCCCGACCGACCCCGACCAGAAGCGCAAGCAACTGGATAAAGATAAAGGTCGCGTCGATCCCACCAGTCTTTTTTCCATCACGCCGGAGGTAGAGATTGTCGTCGAGAAAAAACCGGGTGTTCCGGCCCCGCGTCCGAGGGCTACCGTCTCTCGTCCGCCCGTAGCCGTCTTGCCCAACTCCGTCGCGCCCGCCCTCGCGCCCCGGCCCGTAATTCCCAGAACGCCCGCGGCCCCGCTTTCGCCTCCGCCGCCACCGACTCCCTCCGAAGCGATGGGAATACTGGTATCGGGAATCTTTCAACTCCCGACCAAACCGGCGGCGATTATCAAAGTGCCGGGCGAGAGAACGGAACGGCGCGTGATCCCGGGCGATCGACTGGCTAACGGCGCGATCTTGGTCAAATCGATCGACACGAATCCGGCCAATCCCTCGGTCACTCTAGAACAATACGGTCAAACGGTGATTAGAAGACTGGGCGAGGGAATACAAGCCGCCGCCGACGGAACGCCGGTCTCGGGGTCGGCGATGGTCTATACTATTCCCGCTAAAGGAGAATTGTAATGGCCCGATCGACCGCTCTCGAACCGCGACAGCAGACGATTATCTATCCGGATCTCCCCCTCGCTATCTATCGCGAGATCGCCGCGCATCTAGAGCAGGTGAACGGAGTCCGCGCCACCCTCACCCCGGCCCCGCCCGATCGATTCGATTACCGCCACAGTCAGATCGGTAGTTTACAGATCGAGTACACCGAGGATTTTATCGATCGAGATGGCGAGCGGGTCCGATCGATTCTCGATTACTACGCGAACCGTCACGGTTCCTACCGGCTTTCTTAACTATTCCTTTCTCCTCACCCTCGGGAACCGATTCTTTCACTCCTCCCGTACCCCGCGCGAAGTCTTCTTGTAGTCTCGGTATCCCCCGTCCTACAATGATCGGAGAGATCCCCTTACCGTTCGATTCCATGACCCTTCCCAATTCCCTCGAAGAAGCGATCCTTCAAGCCAAAGAAGCTACCCGACTCGCGTTATCGGAAGGCTTGACCCGTTTACAGGTCGAGCTAATCATTCCCGAGATCGCTCTAGAAGCGCAAGCCTTAGCCCTGGATTTTACCTCGCTGTTCGAGTCGCGCGGATCGGGTCTTCGGGTTGTTTTTCCCGATACGGGCGCGGCCATGTTAGCCCGTCGGGATTGGGGAGAAACCGTTTTTCAAATCGGCGATCTCGGCAGTCGTTTTATCCCCGTCGATCAGAAGATTTCCGAAGAAGATACCGCCTATCTGGTCGTTTGCCCCTCCTCGGTGGAGATTAACGCCGTCGAAAAGCTGTGTCAGTTAGCGGGCGATCGACCGGTCGTTCTTTTGATTCCCCAGTTAGAGGATATAGCGATCGTCGGCATCGGTTACGCGGCCCGACAATTACGCGAAAGATTTTTAAGTACCCTCGAAAGCTGTTATTATTTCCGTCCCCTGGAGGGCGCGACCGTTTTTCGTTCCTATCCCTCGTCGTGGGAAGTCTGGTTGGAAAAAGAGGACGATTACGAGTTAATCGCGCGAGAATCGAGCAAACCGATGGGCGAGAGACTGGACACGCTGATCCTTCAGGCGACGGCCAAAACCCCGGACGGCGCGGAACCTTCCCCGACCCCCGCGGCCCGGAAAACCGGCTTATTTTCCAGCGTGGGTAAATTATTAAAAGCATTACGGCAGTAATCGCTTGAGAATTTCCGAGAAAACCGAGATTCTCGGATTCTCCCGATTCGCGATGCCGTAGGGCCCGAAAAACGGGCAATTCCCTTCCTAAATCTTAATCCCACGATCGATCGCCCGGAGCGCCGGAACCGGCATTTCCGGCCACGAAATCGATAATGTTTCCCGCCACATCGACCCCGGTGGTCGCCTCGATGCCTTCCAATCCGGGGGAGGAATTGACCTCGATCGCCACCGGCCCGCGCTTCGATCGCAGTAAATCCACGCCCGCCACCCGTAAACCCATCGCGTTCGCCGCCCGAACCGCGATATCGCCTTCTTCCGGGGATAAGGTCACTTTCTCCGCCCTGCCGCCGCGATGCAGGTTCGATCGGAAATCCCCGTCCACCCCCCGCCGTTTCATCGCCGCCACCACCTTCCCATCGACGACCAAACAGCGGAGATCCTCCCCCGCCGCCTCCTCGATAAACTCCTGTACCAGAATATTCGCGTCTAACAGCCGGAAAGCCTCGATCGCCGATCGGGCCGCGGGATGGGTTTCCGCCAACACCACGCCGATCCCCCGCGATCCCTCTAAAAATTTAATCACCAGGGGCGCGCCGCCCACCGTCTCGATCAATCCGTCGCTATCCTCGATCGCGTGGGCGAATCCCGTCACCGGTAAACCGATCCCCTCGCGCGCGAGGATCTGGAGACAGCATAATTTATCGCGCGAGCGGGAGATCGATCGGGAGTCGTTCGCGGTAAACACCCCCATCATCTCGAACTGTCGCACTACCGCCGTCCCGTACAACGTCCTCGACGGGGCGATCCGGGGGATCACCGCGTCGAAACTCTCTAGATTTTTCCCGTTGTAGAGAATGGTGGCTTCCCGCGAGGCGATATTCAGGTAACAGCGCAGGTAATTGATCACCCGGATCTCGTGTCCCCGCCGTTCTCCCGCCTCCTGTAGTCGCTTCGTCGAGAAAATAGAAGCGTCTTGAGACAATATCGCGATTTTCATAGAGTTTTACTTAAATCTTGTCTTTCCGAAGCGAGGGGGCGAGTCGATCGCCGATCGGGTTTCCGTCCGAACGCGCCATAAATATAGATCTCTTGGGAAATTCAAAAATTGTCGTGTGGTTAGGGAGTCAGGAGTCAGGAGTCAGGAGGAAGAATAAAGAATACTATAGCTAAAAATTTCAAAAAATACCTATTTATCTTGTATAATTCCAGCTTTTGAAGTTTTTAGTCCCTCAAAAACGAATTGTGCAAGAGGTCTAATCTCGTTCTCGTATAGCGGGGCATAGATCATTTTGCCATACTCCCGTCATCCCTCTTTTCGGAAAATTCCCCGGAGGATGGGAAAGCGACAATCCATGCAATTTTCGCAGGAAAAGTTGCCGAAACAGCAACACCCGAAATAAATCGTATCAATCGCTACATTATAAACCCGAAAATCTCCCGACCATCTACATAAGACCGACAAAAAAACGATCGAACTCCCAACAAAAATAATTCGATGTCAACAAAACCGTTCAAAATCCCGACTTTATCCCGATCGATAAAATCATTCCTTTAATTATTCGAGAAAGAGGCGATTTTTCTTTCTTCTCTCCTGCCTCCTGCCTCCTGCCTCCTGCCTCCTGACTCCTGACTCCTGACCTACACGAGAAATTTTCTATTCCGCGAGAGACCCGATCTATGACAGACCCCGTGAGAACGCAGTGTCCCTATTGTGGTGTGGGTTGTGGGTTAACCGTTACCGCGAGTCCGAACCGACTCGGAAACCCCGCGCCGAAAGTCACCGGCGATCGATCCCATCCCTCCAGTCAGGGTATGATCTGCGTCAAGGGGGCGACCGTCGCCGAATCGATCGACACCAATCGATTAAAAACGCCGATGATCCGCGAATCCCTCGACGGGAATTTCCGTCCCTGTAGCTGGGAGGAAGCGTTCGATCGGATCGTCCAAGAAATCCGTACCCTGATCGAGAAAAACGAAACCGATAGCATCTGTCTCTACGGTTCCGGGCAATTCCAGACCGAAGATTACTACATCGCCCAAAAACTCATCAAAGGCTGTCTGGGAACCAACAACTTCGACGCGAACTCCCGTCTCTGTATGTCCACCGCGGTCGCCGCGTACCTACAGAGTTTCGGTTCCGACGGCCCGCCCTGCTGTTACGAAGATCTCGAACTCACCGACCTCGCCTTTCTAATCGGGACGAATACCGCCGAATGTCACCCGATTATCTTCAACCGTCTCCATAAATACCTCAAACGTACCCCGAACGCTAAACTTATCGTTGTCGATCCCCGCGCTACCAAAACCGCCGAAGCCGCCGATCTTCACCTCGCCATCCACCCCGGAACCGATATCGATCTCCTCAATGGCATCGCTTATTTATTGCAACTTTGGGGGAAATTAGACAGGGATTTTATCGACAACCATACCCGCGATTTCTCCCGCTACGAGGAAGTTATCCGGCATTACCCCCCCGAAGTCGTCACCCGAAAATGCGGGATCAATAGCGAAGATCTCGAAAAAGCCGCGCGCTACTGGGCCGAATCGAACCGGGTTCTATCCCTGTGGTCGATGGGCATCAATCAATCCAGCGAGGGAACCGCCAAAGCCCGCACCATCATTAACCTACACCTAATGACCGGCAATATCGGCAAACCGGGGGCCGGCCCCTTCTCCCTCACCGGACAACCGAACGCGATGGGCGGCCGGGAAGCTGGCGGACTCTGCCACCTGTTACCCGGCTATCGTTCCGTGAAAAATCCCGATCATCGCGCCGAGGTCGAGGCCGCGTGGGGTTTACCTCCCGGAAGAATTTCCCCCGTCCCCGGTCGCGACGCGTGGAGTATGATCACTGGGTTGGAAACGGGCGAGGTAAAATTTCTCTGGATTGCGGCGACGAATCCCGCGGTCAGTATGCCGGATCTCGAACGTACCAAGGCCGCCCTCCGGAAATCTCCCTTCACCGTTTACCAGGACGCGTACTATCCCACGGAAACCAGCGCCTACGCCCATTTACTCCTTCCCGCCGCGCAGTGGGGCGAGAAAACGGGAACGATGACCAATTCCGAGCGGATGGTGACGTTAACCACCGCTTTCCGTCCGCCGGTGGGTCAGGCGCGCGCGGATTGGGAAATTTTCGCCGAGGTCGGCCGCCGTCTGGGATTCCCGGAAATGTTCGATTTCGCCGATCCCGCGGCGGTACATCGGGAATTTGTCGGCCTCACCCGCGGCCGTCCCTGCGATATGTCGGGGATGGGTCACGATCGCCTCGCGAAAGAACCTTTACAATGGCCCTATCCGGAGGGTAACGAGGATAAATCCACCGATAAACGCCTGTATACCGATAAAAAATTTTATACGCCCGACGGGAAAGCCGTATTCGCCGCCTATCACTCGCGGGGATTAGCGGAACCGCCCGACGGGGATTATCCCCTGGTACTGACGATCGGGCGCTTGTACGGTCACTGGCACACGCGAACCAGGACAGCACATATCGAGAAAATTGTCAAGATGCACCCGAAACCGTTTATCGAGATCCACCCGCGGGACGCGGCGAAATTCGGTATCGAGGACGGGCAAACGGTGGAAGTTAGTTCCCGTCGGGGTTTCGCTTATTTTCCCGCGCGGGTGACGATGGCGATCGCCCCCGGTTGTGTCTTCGTGCCGATGCACTGGGGCGCGCTGTGGGAGGACAACGCGGAGGCCAACAATCTCACCCATTCCGCCGCGTGTCCGATCTCCCTGGAACCGGAGTTAAAAGCCTGCGCGGTGACGTTGGTTCCGGTTAGCCTGAAATCCTCGCGTTTTCTGGTGGAATCCGGTCAATTGACTTCTACTCGCTAGAAATGGGGAATTCGATCGGATTTTTCCAATCTCGGAAGATTTACCGAAGACATCGGGTAAAAGTCTCCCGATTGGCGGGGAAAAGTTTTTAGAGGGAGTCCAAGACAATACTTCTCGGATAAGCGTCGTTTACCCTCCCCCCCGCAACCCCTAGGTTCGATCCCCCCTAGCCCCCCTTTTTAAGGGGGGAACCGGAGCGAAAGCCCCCCTTAAAAAGGGGGGTTGGGGGGATCTTTTCGCTAACCGAGAAGTATTGGAGTCCAAGATCCCGGACAAAACCCGCCTCCTGCCTCCTGCCTCCTCTGACGGTAGGGCGATCGCCCTCGGACGAACTAATCGGAATTCCCGCTTTTAGAACCGAAGTAAAAGCCGATGGCTGTACCGATCAAACCGGTTTGCGCGGTCCAAATCAACGCGATCAAGTCTTTGACTAAAGAGATAGTTTTTTCAAATTGCTCCGCTTTTTCCCGATCGATAATATCCAGAATGAAACTCGACACGGTAAGAACAGCGATCGCGCTAAAACTAGCGATTAGAGTCGTCCACAAAAGTCTAATTAAAGAGGTAGCTATTGGTGGGCGAGTGTTGTCTTTTTTATCCGCGATGGTTTTCTCGGAGGGAATATCCGGGGAAGTCGGATCTGGTTGAATGGGAAGCTCTCTCCGCTCGGGTATATCTTCCCGTGACTCATGGTTAAGTTCTGGGTTTTCAGGATTTGTAAGCATCGCTCCAATATCCAATAATTGAGATGTTTATTTCAAAATTTGTTCTAGAAATCTATATAATTAATTTCAGTATATCATCTTTCGTATAAAATGAGCGAGATCGCGTAAAATCGTGTAAGATAAAACTTTTTAAGATTTTTAATCTAATCCTCGGGAAGTCGATCGAGTTTCAAAAACCATGTCTAACGATTCTGGCGTTGTATTTCCCGTCGTTGGCGGGATGACGGGGGCGGGAATTTCCGCGAATCTGGGCGGTATCGGATTGGTGGGCGCTTTCGGGGGCGCGAGTGTGGGGATTGTCGGACTTACGGGCATCGGGATCGTCACGGGATCGGCGGTTTACGGTGCGCTGAAAGGATTACAGGAGGACGATCCCGCGGTTTGGTTGGCTTGCGGGACGGGTGGACTGGGAGGAATCGGAATTTGGGCGAATTTGGGGGGGATCGGCGTGGGAGTGAAGGGAATCGCCCTCGGTTTCGGCGCGGGTTCGATGGCGATCGCCGGCGGGATCGCGGGTTTGGGCGCTTACGGTTTTTATAAAATACTCGCGCGTTCCTCTCCCGAAAACCGACTCTATGAAAATCTGGAGTTTTTCGATCGAATTACCCGAGAGTACCAGGAGGAATTATTCTGGCGGGAGTTAGCTGGGGAAGAAAGGAGTATCGAAGAGGAGTTCGCCACTTTACAGGAGGAAATCGCGACGGCGGCGGAAAATCGCGAAGATTCTACAGAGATCGCGATGACAAATAAATTATCCTGGCAATGTTGGAATTTTCTCAAAGGACATAACGCGTCGGTGAATGCCGTGGCGATCGATCCGGACGGGGAGACGATCGCGACCACGGGGGACGATCGATCGATTAAACTCTGGAATGTGAGAACGGGGAAACGCGTGTATAGTTTCGCTGGGATTTCTGAAGAAATTCGGGCGATCGCGATTAGTTCCGACGGGAAAAGTATCGTCGCCGGCGGGTTCGATCGAAGGATTAGTTATTGGAGTTTAGAAAGTAAGAAATACACGAGCGTTTTTTTCGCTCGATCGAGTTCTCCCCATAGTCACGATAGTGTGATTTCGGCTTTCGCGTTTAGTCCCGACGGGAGATTTATCGTCAGCGCGAGCGCGGATAAAACCCTACGGGTGTGGGGAAAGTACACGGGAGAGTTAAAACGAATTCTCAACGGACATCTCGACTCGATAAATACCGTGGCGATTAGTCCCGATAGTCAGATTATTGCCAGTGGTAGCGAGGATAAAACGATTCGATTATGGACATTCGATAATAGTTATCGCCATCGGGTTTTCGAGGGGCATCTCGCGGGAGTTACCGCAGTAGTTTTTACGAGGGACGGGAAATATCTTATCAGCGCAGATCGGGATCGATCGATTCATATCCGCGATAGTAACACGAGAGAGTGTATTAAAAGTTGGATCGGACACGATCGGGGGATTTTGGGTTTAGCGATTCACCCCGCAAAAGATCTGCTCGCCAGCGCGTGCGATCGAGAGATTAAACTCTGGAATTTGCGATCGGGAGAATCGATCAAAACGCTCTTAGGAACCGCTCCAATAGTCTTTAGTCGGGATGGTCGATTTTTAGTCTCTGGTAGTTACGGGAACACGGTAAAAATCTGGTGTGAAATGGTCGATACTTCGGAAGAAATTTTCCTAGATTCCTTCCTAGATTCCGAGGATTGGTGGGATATTTTAGGAGTTTCTAAAAATGCCACACCGCCGGAGGTAAAGCGCATCTATCGAACCCTAGCCCGTCAATATCACCCCGATGTAAACCCCTCGAAAAAAGCGATTATAATCATGCAAAAAATTAATCGAGCCTACGAAAACTTTCTGCGATACATATCGCTACAATAATGAACGCTTTATCAGCGAATAAAATTTCAATCATCTTGTTTGATTATCTTTTTGAAGGTAATGGAATATCCTTCTTTCCGCTATGATAAACCGTCTCTATCCATAATTCTCTAGCCTCTTCAATATTCGCGATCACCTCTTCTAAAGTTTCACCCTGACTAATACAGCCCAGTAAATCTGGAATTAACGCCGTGTATCCTCCCTCTTGTTCGGGATGAATCTCGATCGAATACTTTAGGGATAAAAAGTATTCTAATGGGGGTCGTTCCATCGATCTTCATCCTCATTGTTTCGTTCCTAAGTCTAAATAGGTCTAACCGAGTCGCCAATTTGAGGATTTTCAAAAGGTAACGTTTCGGATAATTCCCGTAGAAGTAATTTATTTAACAATTCACGATCGATTAATTCAGCGATCGGCTTTTTATCTTCCTCGCGATTCGAGCCTAGAACAATTTTTTGCATATATTTTGCCAAGGGGGGCGCAGTAGGGGTCGATTGTTCATCAATCAATAACTCCAACAATCTAGATTTTCTATTATTGGTTTTATCTGATTGTAAAATCGATATCTTTTCTTGAACAAAAGTAATGGTTCCCGTTCCTCTAACCAATTCGAGATAGCCTAAAGATTCACCGGTCTGAGGGTCTGTAATTTCCTCTTCGCTCGTATTGTAAACTAACATTCTTTGCCCTTCCGCGATCCCATTGCTCTCGCCTCTATTGATCACTAAGCGATAATCATCGATCACCTTGACAACCTGGGCGGGAAAGGTGCCTTTAGGAGATAAAAGAGGTTTCTCTGTTACATTTTCCATATTTTCCTCTAAGGTGGACTATGTTTTCTAAGAACGCCCGGTCTAACTCTGGTTTCTTGAATAACCTTTACATCATTACTCGCCAATCGATCGAGAATTGCTTGATAGGTTATCTGAGGTTTGTCGATAACCGCTTGTATCCTACCGTCATTCGGATTAATATATTCAACAAAACCTTCTCCTATTAATCTTTCAAATCCATCCTCGTCGGTATAGTAAAAAGAAATCAGTAGTTCGATAGAAAATGAATTAGATGACTCAAGAAGACATACAATATTGTTATTGCCATCCTTTTGAACGCGTAGAATGTTAGGAATTACGCTTTGTTTAACTTTTTGATATTCTTCAAATGCCGTTCGTAACGCTCTAATTAAGGTGGCGATCGCTAACACGGCTACCGTGATTATAACAAACACCACAACGAGAGGAATCGGCGTTTGTCCAGCGTAAGCCCACGCGAGAATACTAGCGACAAAACCCAGTAATCCAAGCCATAATGTTTGAATTACCGAAAAACTAGACCAGATTAACCCCCAGAAATTATTTTTCATCTTTTTTAAAAACTCAAGAGACCGGTGATTAGCCAGTCTCTCAAGTTTTCTGTTCCTATTCTACTCGATCCCTTCGATGCGGTCTTCCACTTCCTGGTACAACTCCTGTAGACGGTCTAAGTTCTCTTGACTCGTCTCCCAGTAGCCGCGTCCGTTGACTTCGAGAAGCGTTCCCACCATCTTGCGGAACGAGTTGGGATTGAGGTTCATCAGACGTTTACACATTTCCTCGTCTTGAATGAAGGTCGTGTTCACGTCCTCGTACACCCAGTTATCCACCGCGTCGGCCGTGGCCGACCAACCCATCGTATTCACCAGACGCTTCGATAACTCCCGTACTCCCTCGTAGCCGTGGCTTAACATTCCCTCGTACCATTTCGGGTTGAGTAATTTGGTACGGGCATCGAGGCGAACCGTTTCCGATAGCGTCCGGACTTGGGCGTTAGCGGTCGTGGTGTCGGCGATGTAGGCCGCGGGTTTCTTGCCGTCCGTCCGTAAACTCGCTACTACTTTCGTCGGGTCGGAGTCGAAGTAGTGGGAAACGTCGGTGAGGCTGATTTCCGAAGAATCGAGGTTCTGGAAAGTAGCCTCGGCGGTTTTCAGGGACGCTTCAAATAACTGGCGATTCTCAGCCATCATGCCGGGGTTATCGGAGTCGAACGCGAACCCTTTCCGGTTGAGGTACATATCCTGTAACTCTTTTTCCTCTTCCCAACTGCTGTTCTCGACGGCGAGGTTGATATTCGAGGAGTAGGAACCGCTGGCGTTGGAGAAGACGCGGGTGGCGGCCTGACGGACGGTTAAGCCCATTTCTCGCGCCTGTTCGATGGCGTGTTTGCGGACGAAGTTCATCTCTACGGGTTCATCGGCCTCGGCGGCCATTTTCACCGCTTGATCCAGCAGGTTCATCTGGTTTATGAAGAGGTCGCGGAATACGCCGGAACAGTTTACCACCACGTCGATGCGGGGTCGTCCCAATTCTTCGAGGGGGATCATTTCCAGTTTATTCACCCGTCCTAGCGCGTCGGGTACGGGTTTGACTCCCACCATCCACATGATCTGCGCGAGGGATTCGCCGTAGGTTTTGATGTTGTCGGTTCCCCAGAGGACGCAGGCGATCGTCTCGGGGTAATTTCCGCCATTATCGAGTTTTTGACGCTCGATCAGTCGATCGACCACGATTTTGGCCGATTTTACCGCCGCGAGGGTCGGGATCGACTGGGGATCGAGGGCGTGGATGTTTTTACCGGTGGGGAGTACGCCGGGGTTACGGATCGGGTCGCCACCAGGGCCGGGCAGGACGTACTCGCCTTCGAGGGCTTTCAGTAACGCGCCCAGTTCGTTATCCGCGCAAACCTGTTCGAGACAGAATTCTAGGTACTCGAAAAGGGGTTTCAACGCGTCCTGATCGACTTTGGTATAGCCGGATTGATGCAGGGAATCGATCCAGGGGGCTTTTTTGCCGATATTGAAGAAGTTGAGTTTGGAAATCATCGAAACCCGTCCTTCCGCGTCGATCTGCGCCCGGACTAACGCGCCGACGGCTTCGCGGGTGGCGAGGGTGATGTTTTGGAGTAACTCCACATCTTCTAACACGCCCCGATCGCTATTCCGGTACACTTCCTCGATATCCCGGCCGACGCTGTTGGCGATAATTCGGGGGAGAGAGAGTAAATCGTCTTCCTCGCGGTCGAGACTGGCAATATTGACGAGGGTGGCGATCGCTTCTTCCGCCGACGGGGGTTTGCCGATAACGTGTAAGCCGCAGGGAAGCAGGCGCGATTCGATCTCCATCAGTTTCCGGTAAACGGAACCGACGATTTTATCGCGTTCATCCTGGCTTAAACCGGAGGTATCGCCATCGGGAAGCGCGATATCTTTGTCCAGGTTAACCAGACGGCATTTATCGACGATCGTGTTGACGATCTGTACGCCGCGGCCGCTATCTTTCAGGGTTTGGTAGGAACCGATCAACTCGCTCAGTTCCTTTAACCCTTTATATAGCCCCGCGTTTTCCGCCGGGGGGGTGAGGTAGGAGATCGTTTCCGCGTAACTGCGGCGTTTGGCGATCGTCGCCTCGCTGGGGTTATTGGCGGCGTAGTAGTACAGGTTCGGGATCATGCCGATCAGGTTGTCGGGATAGCATTCCCCGGACATTCCCATCTGTTTACCCGGCATGAATTCTAGCGATCCGTGGGTTCCGAAGTGGAGGACGGCATCGGCTTTCCACACCTGGTTTAAATAGGTGTAGTACGCGGCGAAACCGTGGTGGGGACTGGCCGATCGGGAGAAGAGCAAGCGCATGGGGTCGCCCTCGTACCCGAAGGTGGGTTGTATCCCGATGAAGACGTTTCCGAAGGATTTCCCGTAGATTAAAAGGTTCTGTCCGTCGCTGTTTAAATGTCCCGGCGGCGGCCCCCAGTTTTCCTCTAAACGGGTGGAATAGGGCGTTAAACGCTCGTATTCTTCCACCGACATCCGATAGGCGATATTTAACTCGGGGCTGTGATACTGGGCCTGCGCGTCGTGGATGACGGCTTCCATGAGTTCTTTCGGGGTTTCGGGGAGGTCTTCCACCTCGTAGCCGTTGCCCTGTAAGGCTTTCATGACCTCGTGGATCGAGCCGAACACGTCGAGATAGGCGGCGGTTCCCACGTTGCCCTTGTCGGGGGGGAAACTGAAAACGGTGATGGCGACTTTTTTATTTAATTTCGGTTTTTTTCTTAAATTCGCCCATTTTAAGGCGCGTTGGGCGATCGCTTCCACGCGATCCTGGAGGGCGATCGCTTTCCCGGTCGCGCCGTCCCGTCCGGAGAGGATAATCGGTTCGATCGCCCCGTCGAGTTCGGGAATAGCGATCTGTAGCGCGACCTGGATCGGGTGCAGGCCGAGATCGCTTTCCTCCCATTCCTTGGTGGTTTGGAAAACGAGGGGAAGCGCGCACATATAGGGACGGTTGAGGCGTTTGAGGGCTTCGATCGCTTTCGGGTGATCCTGCCGCGCGGGGCCGCCGACGAGGGCGAATCCGGTTAGAGATACCACGGTATCGACGATCGGGACGGCTTCCACGCCTTTAATACTTTTATCCTGGAAATACGCGTCCACCGGTTTGGAGAAATCCAATCCGCCGGCGAACACGGGAATCACCCGAGCGCCCATCGCCTCGAATTCCTGCACGAGAGCGACATAGTGCGCGTCATCGCCGGTAACGAGGTGGGTTCTCTGTAAAATCAAACCCACGCAGGGCGCGAGGGGATCTTTGATGTCTTCGGGGATATCGGCGCGGCTGTTGTACCACGCGAAGTATTCTTTGGTATCCTCGAACATTTTCATCGATAACGGATGCCAGATGCCCATATCGGGATAAACGACGGGTTCTTTGTACACCACGCTGTCGTTTTTGTCGCCGAAGACGTATTTATCGGAGAGCATCAGCAGGAAGTTCTCTAGATTCTCCGAGGAACCGCCGAGCCAGTATTGAAAACTGAGCATGAAGTTCCGCGCGTCCTGGGCTTTTTCGATCGGCAGGAACTTCAGCACCTGGGGCAGGGTTCGCAGGAGTTTGAGCATCGCGTCCTGGAATCCCGCGCCGGAATTTTCCTTGCGCTTTTTCATGAACTGGGCGATCGCGCTCTTCGATTGTCCCAATTGCGCCATCGAGAAACTGCCCAGTTTGTTAAGGCGCATCACCTGCGGCATCGAGGGGAAGACGATCGCCGCGTCCAGTCGATCCCGATGGGGTTGCACCGCGGCGACGACTTTATCGGCGAGATCTTCGATAAAAATGAGCGAGGCGATGAAAATATTGGCCTCCGCCACGTCTTCCTGAAAATTGCGGTAGTTTTCGGGATCGCGGAGTTCCTCGATGAGATAGCCGCTGATCTCGATCGCCAGTTTCGGATTGTTGGCGTTGATCGCTTTTACGGCGGTACTCAGCGCGCTCTGGTACTGGGGTTCTAGCACGACATAGACCACCTTCACGAGCGATCGCCCATTCACCGAGTCCGGAACTATATGGCGGATGGTGGACTTGACGTGAGTGAACATATATTGCGTTTCTCCTTAAAATTGCTGGGTCTGTTATCGGTTTTTAAGTCCCGATCTCGACGTTGAACGAGTCAAGGCCGGTATGAATATCCCTTTTGTTTTGTATCAGAAAACGTTACCCGAATGAGCGTTCGCTCGTCGATCTGACACAATTCGATAAATATCTTGCAATCTCTTGTAACAAATGTTAAGAGATTGATTTAGCGATCGCTCAGGTATTTGTTTATAAAAATTAATATAAAAATATATTTATATATTGCCAAAAATATGATATATGGACTTGAGTTGTAGATCGATCGAGCGGAATCGACCTCTGTCCGAATTCATTTTCGGCGATCGCGAGGCTCGAACGTCAGGCTTTTCAGAATATAAATAGCTTTTTTATGGGGAATTTAGATAATTTACGCTTTATAGTTCGTTCCAGCTTCTAGAGCCGCGATATCTCTCGTTTTACAGGAGGCGGGAACTCGTGGAAAGCGGGGTGACGCTATCGGAACCCGATCGAAACAGGGAGCATTCACTAGCGATCCCGATCTCGACACTGGTTTCCGCGTTGGCTAACCGGTAGCCCCGATCGAGACAGGCAACGGAATCGGGGACGAGATCGAGGGGCAATCGGGTGACTCGGAAGGGTTTTATAGCGATGAGTACGGCGTGGCGATCGGGTTCGCGCTGGATGCCGAAGAGTCGATCGGGAAGGTCGGGATGGAGGGTTAGGTTGTGTAGGATGAAGGGGAACGTTACCCCGCGATAGAGATGTCCCCGACGGTTGACGATCGCTAGACGGGTGAAACGATTCGATCGGAAAACGGCTATGCCGTAGCGTCGATCGAGCGGGAAAATCTCGTTAGGGGCGAATTTTTCCGCGACTTTCCGCCATCTTTCATCCTCGTGGGTATCGATCGATTGTTCCCGCTCGATTTTCCCGGTACAGATAACGTGAGGGTGGTTAGAAAAACGGGATTTTTCGGGTAAATCCGCCATCGCTTCCAGTAAAGCTTGCCGCATTTCCCCCGCGGTCTCGAAACGCCGCTGGGGCAGTTTCCGAAGGGAGATCTCGACGATCGATCGCAGGGATTCGGGAATGGTGTCGGGGATCGTCACCGCTTTACTTAAATGCGCGCTCATCAACTCACCGGGTAAACCCGAAAACGGACGCTTTCCGGTGATCAACTCGAAAAGAATAATTCCCACGGCGTAAATATCCGAAGCGGGCGAGTATCTGCCGTAAAATCGCTCCGGGGCCATATACGCGGGCGATCCGGTATAGCCACCGCTCTGCCGTCGGTTTTCCGCTTCCGACATCAAGCGGGAGATCCCGAAATCGGAAACTTTCGCGCTACAGCCCTTCGCGGAGAAGTTCAGGAGAATATTTTCCGGTTTAATATCACAATGGACGATCCCCCGATCGTGCGCGTGAGCGAGCGCGTCTAGGGTCTCGACGATAAACTGGAGTCCCTGCCGTAGATCGGCGATCCCTCCCGATTCCAGGAGATCCCGCAAGGTTCCCCCGTTACAGTAGTCGAGAACGAGATAACGGCTCGATTTATGGTGTTCAAACCCTTGAAAAGAGACGATATTCGGGTGCTGTAAAGTGACGAGATAGGTGATCTCGCGCAAGAATTTGTTCGTCGGGTAACGCGAGAGTTCGAGATCTTTGAGCGCTACTAGAATGCCCCTCGATCGATCGATCCCGCAGAATACCCGTCCGAATTGACCTTGACCTACTTGCCCGAGAAGACGGTATCGAGAGTGGTGCATAGTTTTAGGGGAGCGATCGAATTCCCGAACATAAGCCCTGACAAACTCCCGCGAGAAAATCAAGGTCTAACGTGTCGATCGTGTCTCTAACACTATGATAGTGCGGATTTCGCATATTTGCCGTATCCGTGACCATTATCGCCCGATAGCCGCGACTCCAGAACGGAGAATGGTCACTGCGTCGGGCATCGGGGACGAGGTAGCCTTGGAGGGGAACGGGCAAAAACTCGCATTTTCCGTTATTTTCCAGCATTTTTCGATGGAGATGGCGGAGATCGCCCCACGTTCGCGGGGTTCCGATCAGCGCGATAAAATCACCCGTCGAGGGATAGAAATACTTGAGGAAAGCGGGATATTTCTGAGAATCGGGAGTTTTATCACAGTAACCGAGCATTTCTAGGGAAAGCATCAGTCTTAAATCCTGTTTCCGTTGTTTTAATTCTCTCGCGTAAGCGCTACTGCCCGAGAGTCCGTATTCTTCCAGATCGAAGGCGACCAGACGGATCGGGTAATTGGCACTTTCTCGGCTGAAATATCGTCCTAGTTCCAATAAAACCGCCAAAGCGGAGCCATTATCGTCCGCTCCCGGCGATCCGGGGACGGTATCGTAATGAGCGCCGATGAGGATCGGGGGTTTCTCGGCAAGTTCCCCGGACGCGGGAAGATCGAGAATTAGATTCTCGAACTGTTTACCTTTGAACTCGAAAAAATGGCTCGTTACTTCTCCGTATTGTTGGAATTCTTGGCGTAAATATTCCCGGACATAAAAGTGTCCCCCGGAGGAGAAAAAGGGATTTCTCTCCCGGACGATCTGTTCGAGGTGACGGGTTAATCGATCGAGCGGTGATTCAGCCATATTCGAGATTAAGAACGAGGGGAGCGTAAAGCCTGACCGAGACGGATTAACCCTTTCGAGCAGTCAAAGCGATCGAGATGGATTTCGAGTAAAGAAACCCGATCGAGATTGCCGATCGCCGTGTCGAGAGCCTTCTCTAATTCTCCCTCGGTTCGTACCTCGCGACTCCAGGTATTTTCACCGAACACCGCGGGCAGTTGATGGTATTTCCACGGTTGCAGGTCGTTGTATATATTATCTTTAATCACCCGCTCGATCGTGTAGCCATCGTTGTTAATCAGGAAAATAATCGGGTTCAGTTGATGACGGATAATCGTCGAGAGTTCTACCGCGGTCATTTGAAACGCGCCATCGCCCACGAAAACGATCGGGCGGGTATTCGGCGAGGCTTTTCCCACTCCTAAACAAGCGGGTATCGAATAGCCGATCGATAGGTAAAACGCCTGGCCGATAAAATCCGTTTCCTCGGGCATCAACAGATCGATCGTGGCGACGATCGAATCCCCGGTATCGGAAATGACGAAGAATTCCCCGGCGATAAAATGATTCATCCGCTCGTAAAAACGGGCGTTGGTTAACGGGCGATCGGGAACGGGTTGATATTCTAGGGTTTTCAGATAGGAAGCCGGTTGAATATCTAGGGCGCTCTCCGGTTTATGGCTCAATCGATCGATCAGACCGTCGATAAAACTCCCGAGAAAGATCGGTTTGTAGAAATGATGTTTGATTTTGACCTGATCGGAGTTAGCATTAATTAACTTATTCGGATCTAATTTAGCGGTGAATATCCCTAAATTCATGTCGGACATAATCGCGCCCAAACAGAGTACCCGATCGGCCGTTTCCACCCGTCGCGTCACGTATTCCCGACCGATCGCGCCCACGTAAGTCCCGATAAATCGCGGGTGCATTTCCGAAATACAGGACTTGCCGAGGAGGGTCGTGGCGATCGGGTAGCCGGTGACATCGAGCAATTTTAAGAGCTTATCTTGCAAGTGAAAGCGATCGAATTCGACTCCCGCTAGAATGACCGGTTTTTCGGAATTTTCTAATAGCGTGACGGCTTCCTCTACCGCTTCGGTTAACGCGTCGCGATCGGTCAGGTTAACCGGATCGTACAGCCTAATCCCGATCGGGGTACAGGGTTGATTGACGAGATCGCGGGGGATCTCGATGTAGACGGGGCGTTTATAGTAGAGACAGGCGGCGATGGTTCGAGCGATCTGATGCGGTGCTTGTTCCGCGTCGGTGAGGATAACCGCGGCCACGGTCGCTTTTTCCAGGATCGAGTATTGCAGGTTATAGTCGCCGGTGGTGTGGTGTAATAGGAGATGGTTCCGTCGCGCCGAGCGATCGAACGCGCCACTGATAACCACCAGCGGGACTCTCTCCGCGTAAGCGCCGACGACCGCGTTGACGAGGCTGAATCCTCCCACCCCGTAGGTCACGCAAACCGCACCCAACCCTTTTACCCGCGCGTAGGCATCGGCCGCGTATCCGGCGTTGAGTTCGTTACAGGTGCAGACCAATTCGATCGAACTATCGACGAACACATCCATTAAGTCGAGAACGTAATCTCCAGGCACTCCAAAGATGTGATCGACTCCGAATTCTTTGAGACAATGGACTAAATATTCACCTACGGTTATCATGGCGTTTTACCTCCGTTTTCGGGAAAGACGCTCATAACGATCCTAACAATTTTTTTTGCCGGAGCGCTAGGATTAAACGGTCTAGATTCTGTAGAACGAGGGAAAATGAGCCGGATTCTGACCTTACAAGTGAGCGATCGGGTCTATCGCGCCTTACAACAAAAAGCGGAGACCACCGGGATCTCGATCGTTGAATTAGCCGTGAATTTTTTGGAAGAGCGAGCCGATAACGGGAGCGATCGGGACAATCGATCGGAAACGGAAAAAGAAGCGGCTAGAAAACGCTTCCGTTCCCATATCGGCGCGATAAAGGGTTATCCACCTGGATCGGATAATGAAAGTATTGACGCGGGTTTAGCGCGCGAGTACGCCAACGATCACGAGGAGATAGAAAATCCGTGATACTTCTCGATACTTCCGGTCTACTCTGCTATGTCCATGAAAACGAACCCCAACATCGAGAAGCGGTTCAAATTTTGGACAATACGGGTCGGAGTTTGACGCGTAGTTATGTTTTATCGGAGTTTGTCGCTCTCGCTCAAGCGCGACATTATCCCCGCTTCCACTCGTTGAATTTTATTATCGCTCTACTAGAAAATCCCGATATCGATACCGTTTGGGTCGATGAATCATTGCATCGAGAGGCGATGGATCTATTACTCGCGAGACCGGATAAAACCTATTCGCTATGTGACGCGGTGAGTTTCGTGCTAATGCGTCAACGGGGGCTCGATGAAGCGTTGACTACCGATCGCCATTTCGAGCGAGAGGGATTTCGGCGTTTACTTTTTCCCGTATAATTAAAATTCTCTTCAGATTGAATCGTAATGATTTTCACCGAATTAATCCTCCAGAATTTCGGACCCTACGCGGGTAGCCACAAGATCGATCTCCGTCCGGGAACGGGAGAAAATGCCGCTCCGATCATCCTTTTCGGTGGGATGAACGGGGGAGGGAAAACCACGTTAATGGACGCGATTCGTCTGGCTTTATACGGGCAACGCGCGCGCTGTTCCACGCGCGGGAATTTCAGTTACGCTGAATTCCTCACCCAAGCGGTTAATAATCAAACATCGCCTATCGATTCGACGAGAATCGAACTCGCTTTCGAGCGGATCGTTGACGATCGCTGGCAACAATACCGCATCGTTCGTTATTGGACGAGAAATCCCAAGGATGGGAAAGATACGCTAGGAATTCTGGTAGAGGATTGGCCGGACACTTCTCTAGCGAGTACGTGGGATGAATATATCGAAACGATTTTACCGCAGGGAATTTCTAATCTCTTTTTATTCGACGGCGAACAGGTAAAAGAGTTAGCGGAACAGGATAACCCTCCGCCGGGAGTGGTCGAGGCGATTCAGTCTTTATTAGGATTGGAACTCGCGGAAAGATTACTGATCGATCTCGATATTCTCGCGGGTCGAAAACGGAAAGTTCTCGCCAAGGAAAATCAGTTAGAAAATCTGGAAGCGATCGAGAAAAGATTACAGCGGTATACCGCGGATTTGGAAGCGATGCGAGGGGAGATGGAAACCCTCCAAAAAGAAAAAGAAATCGCTAGAGAGAATTACGAGGTAGCGTCCGATCGATTTCGAGTGGAGGGAGGAAAGATCGCCTCGGAAAGAAGCGAGTTAGAGAAACGAAAAAAGGGAATCGAAGGCTCGATCGACGGGCAGAGAGAGTCTTTACAAAAGCTGGCGAGCGAGATGTTACCGTTAGTGGCGATCGTCCCCCTTCTCGAAGAAGCGAGAGTTCAAGGAGAGCGAGAATTACAAGCGGTTTCGACGAAAGTATCCCGCTCGGTTTTAGAACAGAGAGATCGAAAATTATTGGCATATTTACCGAATATATCTTTGACAGAAGAACAGATTCGTGAAATAGAAAAATTTCTATTTCAAGAGAATCAATCACTCGTGGAGGAAATGAACTCGCTCGCCGGAGGCGCGCCCTTGGCGACCGAGAGTTACTATCTCGACATGAACGAGGAAACGCTCAAACAATTAACCGCGGTACTCGAACACCATCTCCCCGCGCAAATCACCCTTTTGAATCAAATTCTCGAACGATTAAAAGGTTTAGAGAACGATCTGGATAATCTCGATCGGGAGTTAGCCGTGGCCGCGTCCCCGGAAGAGTACGAGGAGTTAAATAAAAATCTACAGAGCGCGCGAAAAACGTTTCTCGATCGGGAAGCGGCTTACGAACAGGGAAGAAAGAAATACGAGGAGATCAAGAAATCGATCGAGAAGACGAAAAAGGAACTAGCCACCTACAGCGAAAAGGCTCTAGAGTATCATGACGATGAACATATCGTGAGATCGATCGTCAAAGCGCAAGACACCTTACGACTGTTTAAAGAACGTTTAACTTTGAAAAAATTGACGAAATTAGAGGGAGAAGTGACCGAATGTTTTCGCTATCTCCTGCACAAATCCGATCTCGTCCATCGCGTGGCGATCGAGACGCGTAACTTTAGCCTTTCCCTTTACGGGCCGGACGGTCAGAGCGTGCCGAAACATCGTCTCTCCGCGGGAGAAAAACAACTCCTCTCGATCGCTTTTTTGTGGGGATTGGCGCGGGTATCGGGACGGGATTTACCGATAGCGATCGATACCCCGTTAGGGCGCTTGGATTCGTCCCACCGTCAGAATTTAGTCGAGCGTTATTTTCCCTCCGCTTCCCATCAGGTGATCCTTCTCTCCACCGATACCGAGATCGGCCAAAACGAGTTAAACTTATTGAAAGAACAGGGAGCGATCGCCAGAGAATATTTATTGCAATACGATTCGAGTAAACGTCAGACCACCGTACACCCCGATCGCTATTTCTGGTAAAGGCTCGAACTATTGTCGATCGATAATGATTTTCTCGCTCGTTTACTGGAGGCGAAACGATAAGTTATGGAATCCCCGATCGAACGCTTTAAACTCTCTCAAACCGGGAAAGATAATCTCGTAAAACTCAAACGTCAAACCAAGATCGATCAGTGGAATATCCTCTGTCGCTGGGGTTTCTGTCGGTCTCTCGCCGAACCGACGATTCCCTCTCCCGTCCCCATTCCCGCGGATAGTAATGTCGAGCTATCGTGGAAAATATTCGGCGGAGAGATGGCCGATATTTTACTCATCGCTCTCAAACAACGCTGTCAGAAAGATGGATTGGGAACCGATAAAGAAACCCTAACCCAACAATTCCGCCTCCACCTTCACCGCGGCATCGCCTATCTCGCCGGCGATCCCAAGTTAAAAAAAATCGAGGATCTGATCGAGTTAGGACTCAAAAAGCCCGGTCAGGATACGGAAGGTAAAATTTAACGTTTGTCGCTCCCGATAAGTCCGCTCGAATGAACGGGGAGGTTATCGCGATTCGAGGTACGGGGGGTGAAATCGCGATCGAACCGCGGGCGATCGATGGCTATTCCCCGGATAACCAAGCCCGCAAATCTTCTAAACCGGCGAAGTCTAATAGACTATCTCCGAGTTCATCCAATCGTGAAATCGGAAGGGATCGAATTCGATCGACAATATCAAGAGACAGCGCGCCGAAACGTCGGGTAAGAAGTCGGATAATCAGGGAGGCTTCCCCCTGTCGCGCTCCCTGTTGCAGACCTTCCGCGAGGATTTCTTGATACCACGGCGATTCTCGTAAAACGGTCATATCCCACCTCATGATTTCTTGAACGATCGGTATTTCCAGTACGAAGGACGCGAAGAAGGAAAGGAGGGGTTCTAGGTCTTGGAGTTGTTCGTCGGCTCTCAGTTCCCGTAGAGCGGCGCGAACTACTCCTTCTTCTCCCCCTCCTCTCAGTATAGGAACGAAGGGCAGAAGCGTGGAGATCCGTTCTCGAAAAACGAGATCGGCTTCTACTTCCGATAGATTAATGACGCGGTAATCTTGGGTCGCCTGTAGTCCCATGAAATTTGATTCGTAGCGGGTTGGAATCGAAATTCCGCCGCGAACGGGTAGGATATTGACGAGGACGGGGTAAACAGGGAGGTGGTAACGTTCTTCGGCGAGCGCGGCATAAGCCCGAATCCGTCGCGGCATTCGATCGCTGTAGCGTAATTGGATCTCGTTGAGAAGGAGAAAATGCCCGTATCGCGAGCTGTAGACTTTGAGAAGTACGTCGTTAGAACGGCTCACCCACTGGAATTCGGAAGAGAGGAATTCCTGTACGGACACGTCGGCCTGTCCGGTCAGCCACCGCGCCCAATTGTCGGGAGCGAGGCCGATCAAGCGTTTACTACCGATATCGGCTTTTTTCGTCATGGAATCCGGGAGGGCTTTTGTGATTTTATTGTCGATATCCTCGTGATCTATTCGGAGAGAGCGGCGCGAGCGTTTAACACATGGATGAAGTGATCTATCTAAATTTCATAGCATATCTGGTTAAAAACTGGAAAACTTTTGACGGAATCGCTAGAATGACTAAGCTTGACAATTGAAATCTTCCTAACCCAATACATTCTTTTAATTCTTTGGAATATTGTTTAATTTCTTTTCGATTATCGTTCCATTTACTATTCAAGAGAAAAATCTCGTAAGCTCGATAGGACAATTCTAGTTCTTGATAGACAGAAAAATAGGTTTCGGCGATCCTTACCCATGAAGCGGGTGTTACTTGGCGACTGTTAGATCCTAAATATTTACGCCAGATATAAATCGTATCCGAAATATAAAAATATTTACAGCCTGAAGCGAGCGCTCTAATCCAGAATTCCACGTCATGTAAATCATCGCTCTTGAAAGCGGGATCGTATCCATTGATAGATTTCCAAAGAGAACGTCGTAAGGGGGTAGTTCCTAATAACTTCCAATTGCTACTAAGAGACAATTTCTTGGCTTTCAACATGGAAGTTAGGGAAACGTCGCCGGGGTTGACTATCGTTCCTTTGCTATCGGGTTTATCCTGACGGCAATAGTTCCCGTAAACGAATCCCGCGTCGGGATATTTTTGAAAGGTATTACCGATCAAGTCCAAGGCATCGATCGGTAAAATATCGTCCGCGTCCAAGGGAACGATAATCTCTCCCGAGGCCCTTTCGATACCGTCGTTTCTGGCGATCGAGGGACCACCGTTTCTCTCTCTCCAAATTACTGTAATCATCGGATCTCGTTCTAGTTCGCGACAAACTTCGTTCGTGGAACGATCGATCGAGGCATCGTTAACCAGAATGATCTCTCTCGGTTGTCGGGTTTGATTTTTCACGCTCTCGATCGCTTCATAGATCAGCGCGCCTTCTCGAAAACAGGTAATCACCACCGTAATCCCTTCGTCTCTCATCGGTTTTCTCCTAAGAATCGCTTTTGATGTTTCTGAATTTCTTCCAGCATGGTTGCCGCTAATTTTTCCCTCGTGTATCGCTGGAGAACATTGCGATCGGGGTTGTAATCGGGGCGGATACCTTTTACTAAATCTCTCAAAAAATCGGCGATCGCTTTCGAGGAATTTCCTAAACAAACTCCGATTCCCGCTTCTTGAATCAATTGACTAGCGACAGTCCCTCGATCGGAGCCGAGCGCTAGAACTGGAACTCCAGAATACATATACTCGAAAATCTTGCCAGTTAAAATCCCTTCCGTGGTCGGGTCATTCCAATCTAGAAATAGTAAAAGATCGACCGTTTTTTGAATTTGTAGACAATCGATTCTATTGATAAAGCTATTAATTTGAACAACTCCGTGTAAATTGTACCGAGAGATTAAAGAATTTAGATAGTCGGATTCAAAAGTATAAAATAAAATCTCTAGACGATTTTTTTCGGTGCCTAGTTCTTGAATCGCCTGGAATAAAGGGGAAGGATCTTGTTTACCCGGATAGATAGATCCCGTGTAGGCTACTCTAATTTTACCGTTGTCGGGAAAAAGGTATCTCTCTTCGGGGAGTTCTTCTAGATCGAAACCGTTCTCGATCGAGCGGATCGGCTGTCGGAAACGTCGGGCTAGTTGAGCCGCTAAGGGTTCGGAAACCGTGGTAATCAAATCGGCTTTTCCAACATAGTAATTCTCCAGCCTATCTTCTATCCAAGCGAAAGGAAATTTAGCGCGAGTGTACGCGTTATCGTGCCAGAGATCTCGATAATCGGCTACCCAAAAAATATCGAATTTTCTTTTCAAAATTCCCGCGACGATCGGGGATGCGGGAGGACTATAGGTACTCACAACGACATCGAAGGGCTGTTGACGATGGAGTTCGATCGCTTTCCCAAGAGCGTTAAAAATCCATAAGTTACTACCGTAAAGTAGGGAACCCGCCCCTAAATTTTTCTGGAGAGCTATCAATCGCTCTCTTAGGTTCCCACGTTTAGCTTTTTTTTCAGTAGATAGATCTTTTTCTCCGGATAAGTTCTTCGCTCTCAGCACTGGCAGAGGGACTTCCTCGATGTGAACATTCGTCCAGGGATGCTTTTCTACTTCATCCCGATTTTTGGGAGTGGTTAGAATACAGATTTCATGTCCCGATCGATGCCAGTATTTCGCCCAGCTATACGGACGGAGAGAGGCCATTGTTGCGTAAGTTTCTGGGGGAAAATAATAAGCGATAATTAAAATTCGCATTTTTCCATTGCCTCCAAAAAACGAGAAACTACCGCCGCTTTAATAAATTGAGGTTTTACCTCGACAATCGTGATATATTTCATAACCGATCCACTTTTTAACTAAAATCGATCTGGTACTGTCGCGCCCATTGAATTAAATTCAGCCAACGCCAAACTCGGAAATTAAAAACCCCCCTCCCCTCTAAAAGCTCTTGCCATTCCTGTTGGATAACTTCTAAGTTAATCACCGGGATCTCGCGGGCGTACTCGCTATTGAGAACTTCTTGAACCCACGGATTTAGCAGGGTTAACCAATCGCGTTCGGGAGTCGCGAAACCGATTTTATCCCGTCGATCGAGAATCGGATCGGGAACGATCCCGCGCATGGCTTGGCGGAATACGGCCTTGGTCGTGCTTTGTCGATCGACGATATATTGTTCGGGCAAAGAAAAGAGAAAATTCACAAACTTGGGTGTTAGAAAAGGAACCCGGCTCTCGATCGAGTAAGCCATAGAGTTTCGATCCTCGTAACGCAGTAAGCCTAATAAACTGGTCTCTAAACTTTGTAGAAGTTGTTCTTTCAGCAGTTCGGTTCCCTGAAGTCGGGGGATGGAACTATTGTGAACCCCTCGATCGAGAAACCACTCTCGATTTAACCACGCAGGAAAAACCGGTTTACCGAAATAAGTTTTCACCCGCGCTTTCAGATCGATGGGTAAGAAAAGAGCTACGGCTTGTTTAAAGAAAGGATATTGACTCGCGCTGGGAAATTGACGGATTCGCTCGAAAAATTGTCGGGCTTGAATCCATTTGCCCTGACGGATTAACGAGGCTAGTCTCCCGGCTAGATAGGGATAATATCCCGCGAGAAGTTCATCGGCTCCCTGTCCGTCGAGCATGACTTTAATCCCGTGATCTCTAGCCAGTTGGAATACCCGATATTGCGCGTAAATACTGGTACTTCCAAAGGGTTCATCTTGGGTATAAACCAGTCGATCCAAGTCCCGAATCAGATCTCGCGGATCGGGTCGGGTTTTATGGGAGATGGCACCGGTCGCGGTCACGACGATATCGATCCAGGATTCCTCGTTAATCGCGGGATCTTCGGCGGCATAACTGAAGCTATGCAGTTCTAAGCTCGGGTTTAGATAACGCATCGCGGCGGCGATACTGGAAGAATCCACGCCACCGGAAAGCGCGACTCCCACGGGAACATCACTGCGTAAATGTAAACGGATATTGTCTAAAAATAGTTCTTGTAGGGTTCGGGCGGCATCGGTGAAGGAAAGATCTAGGGAAGGTTCTGGAGTGACTTGCCAGTATCTTCGAGGTTCGAGAGGGGGATCGGTTTCTAAAGGAATTTTCAGGGAATGGGCGGCGCGAAGTTGCCGGATGGATTTGAGAAGGGTGACATCGCCGCTATCGGTTAAACCGGAGGTTAAAAAATCGTAGAGTCTTTGGGAATCGAGTTGTCGATCGATCTCCGGGAGTTGTAATAAGGTTTTAATCTCGGAAGCGAAGGCGAACCCTCCTTCCCATCGGGTGTAATAGAGAGGTTTGATACCGAAAAAATCTCTCGCGAGAAAGATTTCTTGTTTTCGGGTATCAAGAATCGCGAAGGCGAACATCCCGACAAGACGCGTCAACATCGCTTGCCCCCAATGACGATAAGCGGTTAGTAAAACTTCCGTATCGGAATGGGAGTGAAAAGAGTAGCCGAGTTGTTTGAGTTCCTGTTGTAATTCTAGATAATTGTAGATTTCGCCGTTAAAGGTGATGGCGTAATTTCCGTCGGAACTAACCATCGGTTGCCATCCCGCTTCACTGAGATCGAGAATGGCGAGACGACGATGGATCAAGCCGATATGACCGGTGGGTAATCGATCGGGGTCGCGGGAGACGGTCAGAGGAGCGTCGGGGGAATACAGAAGAAAGCCCAGATCGTCCGGACCGCGATGGGAAAGTGTCTGGCTGAGAGTCTCTAGTAAACGGGGAGAGACCAGCCGGCGATCGAAGTGAATAATTCCAGCGATTCCACACATGAAAAATTCTCGACTACAACATAGATCGATCGCTCAAGCCACGCCGTTCCGCTAAAATAAGCTCGTATTCATGTTTCAGCCAAGAGGCTATTTTTCGCGGATCGTGCCATTTTTCCACATAAGCTCTGCTCTGATTTCCCCACTCGGTTAATCGAACCCGATCGAGTGTCAGGCATCGTTTGAGAATTTCATAGAGCGTGATGGGTGTGGCTCGAATTATCGGTAAATCCACGGCCATAGAGGGCGGGATAAATCGCAAGTCCTCTTCTCGAATATAACAGATAACGGGTTTACCCAAGGCCATCAGTTCCACGGCTAATCCACCGTACCAACCGGCAAGAAGTTGATCGATCAAGATGTCGGCTTTCTCGTACAACCGGCGCGCTTCCGCGTTCGGTAAGCCTTCGACTAACATAAATTCAAAATCGATCCCTTCCTCTCGTAAGCGATCGATCGCGTTCAAAACATGGCGGGTTCCTTTCGCTCCTTGATGGCTCGGCGCGTGAAGAACGACTGGTTTTCGATCTAAATTCGGTTGCCGAACCACTCGCCAATCATCGAGATCGATATGAGAATACGGAAGAAAACGCGTTCGAGAAGGTAGAACGTAACCTAAATCGGGGTTTAACGTGAAGATCCGATCCGCGTGGCGATCGACTTTCGCGATTCTCTTTCGTTTCATCCGATCGGAATCGGCGGAATAATATCCTGGTTCCACTTCCCGAGCGATACTAATCTCAAAATTCTGTAAACAATAATCTCCTTGTCTAGCATCATCACCTTGGTAGGTAAAGACAATTCCTTTACCACTTTTTTTGAGAAGAGGTAAATCGATAAGTTCTAAGAATCGAGCGTATTTGTGATAAAGTATACCGACCCACCTCGCGTATTTTCGAGCGTTACTAGAATTGTCCAAGACAAAATCTTGAGGCATAATTGAACGTCCGAAGTTAAAATGAATGATATCGAAGTCTTTGATCACCCTAGCTAAAAATCTCCAGCGTTTCAGTTCTAATTCTAATCGATTCTTAGAAGATTCTAATAAAACTTCATCGGTATCGTATTGAAACTCATTTAGCTCGAAAACGATCGCGTGACTCGCCAATCCTAATTGACGTTCGGCTCTCGCCAGACCTTGCGGGTTGCCACCGATCCCGCAGGGACAATGTAATACCCTAATTGGTTTCCGATCGGACGACATCTTTAATTCCTTCTAAAAAATTAATTTCGGGATCGTGCAGTAACTTTTTCATTCGGGAATTATCTCCAAGAATATTTTGTGGGGTCTTATCCATTTGTACCTCGAAAATAGGTTCTTTCTTGACTGTGGTAGCGATCGTTTCCCCGATTTGACGTAGGCTCAAGATTTCCGATCCCGCGATATTAATTGTATAAGATCCCTTCAAACTTAGGGAACGAACAATCGCTTTTGCCGCGTCGGAAACATGAATCGGATTGACTCGAATGCCATCCGAACCCTGTAAAATAATTGGTTGCTCCTGTAAAACGGATCTCACGAGACGAGGGATTAACATCGTTTTTCTTTGCCCTCGACCGTAGACAAAGAAAAAGCGTAAGATAACAATATCTATCAAGCTCTTATAATTGTTTACGAGAATTTCAGAACAGAGTTTCGTACTCGCATAAAAACCGAGATTACTAGCGGAGTTAATCGACGTATCTTCTCCGAAAGGTTCGTCACCAAAACCGTATACTCCTCCGGTGGAAGCCAGGACGAATACTTTGGCGTTAGCCTGTATCGCGCGATCGATCAGTTGGAGAGTGGTCGAGGTATTTACTTGAAAAATATGCTCGGATTTTTGAGGGAATTCTCGAAAATGCTCGGATTGGGCTAAATGAATAACCGCATCGATTTTTTCGGGTAAAATGTCACGACTCCAAGGTTTAGACAGATCGATATCTATCGTTTTAACCGTGGGATAGCTAGGGATAGAATTCCTCGAAAGAGCGACAATAGACCAATTTTGATTTAGGTATTCTAGCAGTTGAGAACCGATCAATCCAGTCGCTCCTGTAATTAGACATTTTTTCATGGTATTCCCCCTTTGATTCCGCTAAAGATTCGGCGGTGATAAACTCGGAAAAATTTCTATAGATCGGTTAATCGAGGAAAATACTTTACCGATCGATTCTAAAGAATGATGGGTGAGAACAAATTCTCTAGAACGTTTCTTAATCGCGGATAATCGTTCGGGATGGTTAATCAAATTGCGGATCTGTTCTTTAACGGTTAGGGGAGCACAATTAATAATCGGAATCTCGTCCGGTTTCACCAAACCCGCCGTGATATACAGTTCTTTCAAGTCATCCCGTAAATAGCAGAGAACCGGTTTTTCCATCGCCATCGCTTCCAACGCGAACATCGCGTACCATCCGACCACGAGTTGATCCGCGACTACATCCACCGTGGCCATCATTTTTTGAATCTCCTGATTGGGAACCTTTTCCATCAAAATCAACTCTACGTTGAATCCTTCGGCTTGAAGTTGCTCGACGGCATCGATAAAATATCGCGTTCCCTTAATCGCTCGATGATTGGGCGCGTGGAGAATTTTAAAGGTTTTAGAGCCGGTTTCGATTTCGGGGGTAGGTATCGGCCGCCATCTCTCGGTATCGATCGAAAAATGAGCTAACATCAAGGTATCCCAATGATACATATAATCTACCCACTCGCAACCGGAAATAACATGATCCGCGTATCTTGTCCAGAGATCGATTTTTCGAGCGATTTTCTGGCGAAGTCGTCCGTGCAAGGGATAATCGATTCCCATGACGTGTTTGAACAACAAATTCGGGGATCTCGACATATCTTGCACGTCGCCACCATAGGCCATAACGACAATTTTAACTCCCGCTAACTTGTATAACAAGGGTTCGATCGACCACAAAAAGCGAGTTCTTCCTAATGCTCCCCCGTTAAAGTAGATATAAATTACTTTATATTTAAAAATTGACATTACAAATAAATAATAGTTTTTGAAAAATCGAAAAGGTCGTTGAAATATTAAATCCCCTCTAATATCGAATTCGTCCGTTATAAAATAAACCTCATCCACAAAAGTTTCCGCGCGATATCCCTGTAATGATAAAGCCTTTTTATGATAAATGTTATTGATAAGAGGGTCGGGCCCGATCCCGATATCGAACGCTTTTCTCGTAAATCTTGAAACCAAGCATAAAAGCAATAAGATTGGAAAAAATACTAGGTCTAACACGATAGACAGAAAATAGTTTTTGAAACGAATCAGAATTTGTTTTAACATAAATAAATCTTTGTTTGTTTTTAGAAGAAATCATATCACACAAGAGAGGACGCGTGCAAGATCATTTTATTTTTTCGATAATTGCGCTCGCTCGCGACCATAAAAAATTAACATCTTCATTCTTAATTCCCTGGAATAAAATAATTAGAATAACATAAATCAGGCAGTAAATAGATTTTATGATTAGATTTATAATAAAAGAAGAATCGGGCAAAAACGGAATCATTACAGTCCCTATCACCGTAATCACTGTTATTTTCAATAATTGAGAAGTTTCGTATTGTATTTTAATCAAATTTTTGGATTTTATTCCATAACATATAGTTAAGAAAATATAAGAAAAAGCAGTAGCCCAACTCGCTCCTAACATACCGAAAGAAGGAACTAGCAAAATATTTAACGCTAAATTCAAAAGCGCAGAAATCCACGAAAAAAGAACGAAATAATAAGTTTGATTACTCAAGGTAATTCCGAGGGCGGTAACTTGAGTGGAAGCGAAAGCGACAAACCCTAAAGAGAGCGGGCCGACCGCTATCGCGGCGGGATAAAAATCGACGGTAGACAGGATTTTAATTAAATCCAGAGAGAAAGTAGACAACCCCAAACACAATAGCCCGAAAAATGCTACGATATACGTGAGACACTTTCCTAGTAATAAACCTGAAGTTTCTCTATTTTCCTCGTGGTGTTTGATCGCGTATGGTGAAAAGGCTTGTCCTAAAGCACTATTTAAAAAGCCTAAAATATTGCTAATATTATTAGCAACAGAATAAAGACCTAACTGATCGAAGGTTGAAAGCTTGCCGATAATCAGGCGATCGGAACTAACAAATACCCAATAAGCTATAGACATGGGAATCAAAGGAATTCCATACACCATCAGCGACTTCAATATCTGCCAACTCCAAAATAGAATAATCGATTCTTTTATCAGCCAGTATCGGATCGGTATCATGCCAATATTAACGACTAAATTCGCCAGAAAAAAACCGAGAATACCTTGTTTATAAACTAAAATAAAAAGAAGAGATAGACCGATCCCCAAAAACGAGCTTGTTGTATTTAATATTGCGAATAATTTCGCTTTAAATTGATTTCTCAAGATCTGGCTGGTAAAACCATTGATTAAGGCGAGAGAGGTCGCGAACAAGGATAGGATTAATAAAGGATTATATTTTTCTGTTTGAAAAAACCATCGAGAGAATATTCCCGCAAAAGGAATCATACAACCAGCGGCAACGATCGACCAAATTGTAATAAAAAACAAAGCGGTTGATGTCACTTTCTGTCGCTCGTACAACGACTCGGCTTGAAAATAAAATCGAGCGAAAGCCGAATTGATACCTAGTTCTATGACTTGAGAAAATAAAGCGGAGAAAGTTACTATTGACGTAAGAATCCCAAAATCTTCCGGGGAAAAAATTCGCGTGTATATCGGTAGGGTGATAATGCTAAACATTTTTAGCAGAACGTCACCCAAACCATAGATCGCCATGTCTTTGAAGAGGCTAGAAAATTTCATGCTCGGATCATTTTTGTCGGTATTATTGATGGAAAATTGAGAATTTATCCCTCGATCGAGGGAACGATGATTAGAGAAATTGTTCGCACCAATTTTCTACGTTTAACAGCGACCAAATGAGTAATCGTTTATTTTGCTTGCCCTCTAAATGTTCTTGAACTAGATTTTGGATCGTTTGTCGATCGAGAAAATCATAGATCTTGGCATCTCGCTTCAATAATAGCCTTCGCACGTAATCGATACTCTCCCCTTTAAACCAACTGGCATCCGGTCCGGAAAAACCTTGCTTGATTCCTTCGGCGATTTCTTCGGGAATGTACTTTTTCATCATTTTCCTGAGCGCGAGTTTGCCATCCCGTGTTTTTTCAAAATATTTTAACGATTTCGGTCCCGGCTCGTTTTCGTTGAGTCTTACTATCTCCCCGAGATTCCCTAATTTCAGTCGAACGGGTAAAGTCATCGCGAAATCGACTAGATCGTTATCGAGAAAAGGGACTCTCGTTTCTAATCCATGCGCCATACTTAATTTATCCTCGACGATTAACAGGCCGTGCAAAAACGTTTTCGCTTCTAAATAGAGGGAGTGATTAATATAATCTTCGGGTCGATTTAACCTCGATCGCTTGACCCTAAATACGTCTCGAAAAATGTCCCTAGTCCACACCCCCTCGATCTCCGATCGAATGGGTTGAAAAACCTGCCGGATCGATTGATTCGGTAGGAGACGTTGCCAGAAAGTATAGTATTTATCGATGTACTGCTCGAAATCGGTATTAATAACCGCTCGATAATAACGCCAGGGATACCCCCCGAATAATTCATCGCCTCCCGTTCCCGCTAACACGACTTTCACGAATTTACTCGCGAGTTGTGCCATATAGTAATTGGGATAGCTTTGTCCGACTCTAGGTTCTTCTAAATGCCAGGTTAATTTCGGTAAAACCCGTTCCATATCCCCCGATTTTAAAATCATCTCGTAATGTTCTGTCTTGAACAAATACGACATATATTCCGCTTTTTCTCGCTCATCGTAGTTCACTTCTATCCCGGATGCCGAACGCAGATCGAAACCGCAGGTAAAACTTTTTAAATACGGTAAGGAAGTGGCGGCGATCGCGGTTATCGAACCGGAATCCATGCCACCACTCAGGTAAGTTCCTAAATCCACATCACAGAGCAATTGACGGTTTACCGCCTGTCGGAATAACCGATCGAGTTCTTCGAGATACTCGCTCTCGTCTCGCGGATGTTCCGGTTCGGTAAACTGATAATCCCAGTATCGCTCGATCGAGAAGTTCGCGGGAGAGTCGATCGTCACGCGCGCGTAACTTCCCGCGGGAAATAATTTCACTCCCTCGAACAAAGTTCGATCGGTAAAAAAGTTCTGGAAAGTAAAATACTCGACTAGCGCTTCTTTATCCATCCTCGCGCGGTAATCGGGATGCTGGAGAATCGCTTTGATTTCCGAGGCGAAATAGAAATTTTCCCCGCGTTGTAGGTAGTAAAGCGGTTTGATGCCATAACGATCTCTCGCTAAAAACAAAACGCGCTCCACGCGATCCCAGATAGCGAAAGCGAACATTCCGTTCAATCTTTCCAGCACCCCTACTCCCCACTCCGCGTACCCGTACAGTAATACCTCGGTATCGGTTCCCGATCGAAAAGTGTAGCCGAGAGATAGTAAAAGCGCGCGTAATTCTTGAAAATTATAGATCTCCCCGTTAAACGTCAAAATGTATCGCTCGTCTTGACTGAGCATCGGTTGGTGTCCGGCGGAGGAAAGATCGACGATCGCCAAGCGTCGATGTCCTAACCCGACCGCGCCATCGATATAAATTCCCTCGCCGTCCGGGCCGCGATGGGCGATCGAGTCGATCATCGATCGCAAAATCACCGCGGATACCGGGTCGTGATTCCCGTTGACAATACCAGCAATCCCACACATAGCTCTCTCGATCGTGAACGATACCGGTCGATTTATCGATTCTCCGCTTTTTGCCGAGATAACTCGACAATTTCTTGATGTTGTTTCCGCCAATAGATCAGCTTTTCTAAGCCATCCCTTAAATTTACCCGCGCCTGAAAACTAAGCTCGCGTTCCGCCTTCCGGGGGCAACCGACCCGGTTTTTGACAAACGTTTGACCGCCTTTCTCGTACTGAATTTCCTGATTCGATCCCGTGATCTCTAGGATTAGTTCGACCAATTCTCGCAGGGTCGTTTTTACTCCCGTACCTACATTGTAGAAAGCGTCGGTCGCTTCGGCTTGCATCGCCCGAACATTCGCCAGAGCGCAATCCCCGACATACACGAAATCATAAGCTTGGGAACCATCGCCATAGATCACGGGAGGTAATCCCCGATCTAATCGATCGAGAATTTTCATAATTACCGCGATATACGCTCCTTGATAATCTTGCCTCGGCCCGTAAACATTCATGTAACGCAAACCCACGTAATCGAACGCCCGATCGGTTGACTTGTAACGGTGATAGAGCGATCGACACATATGTTCGCCCGCGATTTTCGTCGCCCCGTAAAAGGTAAGATTATTATACGGGTGATCTTCGGTCATCGGTTCCTCGATCGCGTCGCCGTATACGGAAGCCGAAGAAGAATAGACCAAGCGTTTCACACCCTGATTAATACAGGCTTCTAAAACATTAAAAGTTCCCGCTGTATTGACCTCGAAGGCGGAACGGGGATAGTCATGACAATGGAGTAACCATAACGCGGCGAAGTGGAAAACTCCATCGATTCCTTCCATCGCTTTATTCAAGATATCCCGATGTAATAACTCTCCTCCCAGGGGGAAAATATTGACTCGGGGATCTTTTAATGCGAGTGCTAGATTATCCCGCGTTCCCCGGCTAAAATTGTCGTAAATACGAATTTCGGCTACCTCTTCTCGTAAGAGTTCGTCAACCGTGTGAGACCCGATCAATCCCGCTCCACCGATCACTAGAAAACGCTTGCCTCGAATATCCATGAATCCCTCTCGCTTGTCGCTACTCTATTCTTCAGTATTCCCCTATCCATCCCTTTTTATAGCACCCCAAAATCGATCCGTGATTAGTAAAATTTATAGCATGGGCGATCGAACATAAACTATTCTCTCGATATAAAGCAAGGTCATGATTGTAGGAAAAACTATTGTCTCGATCGCTCTATTTCTACGGCGACATTGGAGTTTTACGAAATTATATCACCGGATCGCCTCACACCGAGAACGCTAAAAAATTCTCTTTTTCTAGACGACCTACTTTATCGGATCGAAACCATTTTCAATCGTAGCGAAAAATTAAAATAAATAACGATCGCTTGACATTTTGTAGCCGAGAAATATCCCGACGGTAGTGAATCAATTTTCGGCCGAGTCACGATCGAATTCAAAACTCGGCATCCCATCAATTCTGGAGATTCACGATACGATCGAGAGATTTTTCCTTCCGCTCCAAGATATTCCCTCTAGAGAATTCCGAAAAGTCAAGTGGTATCGATCGAACCTAGCTTAGTATGCCCCCGATTCCCGCGATCCTATCATCCCGGAAAAATCTCGGGCGGTTGCTCGTTTCGCGGGCGGGAGTGGGCAAGCTAGGGATAACAGCGACTCTGTTCGCGCGACCCCCGCGCCATCGGGAGTTGGCGAACTCACTACAGGGGCTTACAGCTATGCTCGAATCAGCTAAAGAGAGCGAACCCGTCGCTCTCCGAGAATTGGAAGACAAGATCGCCCGACGCGCCGCGGTCGTGGGCGTGATCGGTCTCGGCTACGTGGGGCTACCCTTCGCCGTCGAGAAAGGCAAAGTCGGTTTCAAAGTCATCGGCATCGAACAGAACCCCGTCCGGGCCGAGAAAATTAACCGGGGGATCAACTATATTCCCGATGTCAACGACGAAGAGTTAAGCCACCTCGTCGCGACCGGCCATCTAGAAGCGGTCACGAACTTCGATCGGGTCCCGGAGATGGATGTCCTGGTCATCTGTGTCCCCACCCCCCTGACGGAAAATCTCACCCCCGATCTCAGTTACGTCCAGAGTGTCACCGAGGCGATCGCCCGCCATCTCCGGCCGGGCCAGTTGATCAGTCTGGAATCGACCACCTATCCGGGAACGACCGATGACGTGATGCGACCGATCCTCGAAAACGTTAGCGGTCTCGAACAGGGAAAAGACTTCTTTCTCGCCCACTCTCCCGAACGCGTCGATCCGGGAAACCAACGCTATACCACCAAAAACACCAATAAAGTCGTCGGTGCTTCCGATCCCGCCTCCCTGCGAGTCGCCACCTTCTTCTATCAACAGACGATCGATCACGTCGTCCCCGTCAGTAGCGCGAAAGCGGCCGAACTGGTCAAAGTTTTCGAGAACACCTTCCGCGCGGTCAATATCGCCCTCGTCAACGAATTAACCCTGCTGTGCGATCGCATGGGGCTGAATATCTGGGAGGTTCTCGACGCGGCGAACACCAAACCCTTCGGGATCATGCCCTTCTATCCGGGGCCCGGAGTGGGGGGTCACTGTATCCCGATCGATCCCCACTACCTCGAATGGAAAGCGAAAGAATATAACTTCGAGACCCACTTTATCTCGCTCGCGGGGGAAGTCAACCGCCGGATGCCGGAATTCGTGGTCGGAAAAGCGCGGCGAGTCCTCAATCAACTCGGCATCGCCCCCTCCCGCGCGCGGATTCTCGTTTTAGGAGTCGCTTACAAAAAAGATCTCGGCGACTGTCGCGAATCTCCCGCCCTCACCATCCTGAAACAGTTCCTAGCCGATGGGGTCAAACTGTCTTACCACGATCCCCACGTTCCCCAGATCGCGATCGATCGCTCTCTCTTCTCCTCCATCCCCCTAACCGATGAAGCCATCCGAGAAGCCGATCTCGTCGTCATCACCACCGACCATAGCCATATCGATTACCGTAACGTGGTCGAACAGGCCAAGGCCGTTTTAGACACGCGGGGAATCACCCGTCATCTCGACTGTAACCAGGAAAAGGTAACTTTATTGTGAATCAGGTAATTGTGGTCGGCGCGGGCAATTGGGGGCAGAATCTCGCGCGTCAGTTCGATCGATTAGAGGCCCTCGCCGGCGTGGTCGAGATCGATCCCGAAAAACGGGAAGCTATCCACCAACTTTACCCGAATATCCCCGTCTATTCCCAATACGAGGAGGCTTTAGCCACCGAGGGAACGGCGATCGCCATCGCCACCCCCCCCTTCTCCCACTACTCCCTCGCCAAAAGCGCCTTGAGCGCCGGGAAAGACGTATTTATCGAGAAACCGATGACCGTCAGCGTCACGGAAGCGCGGGAATTAGCCGTTTACGCCGACGAACACTCGCGAATTCTCATGGTGGGGCATCTGCTGTTATACCAACCCGCGATCCGCTGGATGGCGGACTATATCGCGCGCGGCGAGATCGGCCGGGTGTATCACGTTTCCACCACCCGCGTCAAACTCGGCAAAGCGCGACGGGAGGAAGATGTCTGGTGGTCTTTCGCCCCCCACGATATTTCCGTGATTCTCGACCTACTCGGCAATCCTTCCCTACAATCCGTCCAGGCGATCGGTCAGGCGATTTTACAGCCCGATATCGTCGATAATATTCATGTCGATCTCGTGTTTCCCGAGGGGAAAACCGCTCACGTTCACTGTTCCTGGTTCTGGCCGGTTTTACAGCGCGAAACGATCGTCCTCGGCGAGAAACAGATGCTCGTGTACGACGAGGCCCGAAAAACCGTCACCGTTCACGATAAAGGCATCGACGGGAATTTAAATAATCGCGTCGGCGAAAGCTGGCAACCGGTTCTCGACGAGACCGAACCATTGGCGATCGAGTGCCGGCACTTTCTCGATCGATTGCTCGATCGACAACCACCCCTCTCCAACGGATGGAACGGGGTCGCGGTCGTCGAAATTCTAGAAAAAGCGCGAGAGGTACTGAATGCGGGATTATTTCGTTCATGAATCCGCCTACGTGGACGACGGGGCGATCGTCGGTAAAGACACGAAAATCTGGCACTTCTGCCATATTAGCGGCGGGGCGACGATCGGCGATCGCTGTTCCTTCGGGCAGAACGTTTTCGTCGCCAACCGGGTCATCATCGGCAACGGCTGTAAAATTCAAAACAACGTCTCTCTTTACGAGGGAGTGATTCTAGAAGACTACGTTTTCTGCGGGCCGAGCATGGTTTTCACCAATATCAAAACCCCCCGTTGCGAGTTCCCCCGCAATACCAGCGATGACTATTTGAAAACCCTCGTCAAACGTGGGGCGAGTATCGGGGCCAACGCCACCATCGTCTGCGGCATCACCCTACACGAACACGCTTTCGTCGCCGCCGGAGCAGTCGTTACCAAAGATGTCCCCGCCTATAACATGGTCGCCGGAGTCCCCGCGCGCTCGATCGGTTGGATGAGCGCCTACGGGGATATCCTGCACTTCGACGCGGACGGGTACGCGACCGACTCCACCGGAGCCACCTACCGCCAGATCTCCCCCGAGGAAGTCATCCGTATTCACTAATTCCCCTTACCCTCGCGACATCACGATGGATACCATTCCCATTCTCGACCTGAAACCCCAATACGAGCGGATCAAAGACGAAATTCAAGCCGCCATCCAAGAAGTGCTAGATTCCGGCGCTTTTATCATGGGAGCGGCGGTTAAAGAGTTCGAGCGGGAGGTGGCGGCGTATTTAGGCGTAAAACACGCGATCGGGGTCAATTCCGGCACGGATGCCCTAGTGATCGGCTTGCGCGCTCTCGGGATCGGGCCGGGGGACGAGGTGATCACCACTCCCTTTTCTTTTTTCGCGACCGCGGAATCGATCGGTAATGTCGGCGCGACCCCCGTTTTCGCCGATATCCACGCCGATACCTACAATATCGACCCGTTAGCGATCGCCGCGAAAATTACCCCCCGCACGAAAGCGATCCTACCGGTTCACCTGTACGGGCGACCGGCCGCGATGGCCCGAATTCTCGATCTCGCGCGCGCTCACGGATTAAAAATTATCGAGGATTGCGCGCAATCTTTCGGGGCTAGATATTACGGGAACTGTCGCGAATGCGGCGACGGATGTTCGGATTCCTCCCGTCCGTCGATCGAGGGAAAATTCACGGGATCGATCGGCGATGTCGGCGCGTTTTCTTTCTTTCCCTCGAAAAATTTAGGCGCTTACGGGGACGGGGGATTAATCGTCACCGATAATGACGAAATAGCCGAACTCGCGCGAATGTTACGGGTACACGGCGCGCGGAAAAAATACTATAACGAGGTTTTAGGGTACAATTCCCGACTAGATACCATACAAGCGGCGATTTTACGGGTTAAATTGAAATATATCGAGGATTGGAATCAAAAACGACGCGAGGTAGCCAAGACCTATAACGATTTCTTCGCGGGTACCGAGACGGTGATCGCGCCGGGATCGATCGAGGGTCACGTTTTCCATCAATACACCATCCGGATTACCGATGGTCGTCGGGACGAACTCGTGAAACAGTTAAGCGCCAGAGGCATCAACACGGTCGTCTACTATCCGGTTCCCCAGGATAGATTACCCGTCTACCAAGAAAAATATCCCCCCAATCCGGTCAGCGATCTGATGTCCACCCAAGTGGTCAGTCTACCGATCTGGCCGGAAATGGAATTTTCTCTCATCGAGAGAGTCGCCACGGAAATCAAGGGTTTTTTGGGGTCGAATTGACCGATAAGGTTTCAAAATAGCCTATTCTGTCAGCCAAGGCTCGAAGGGTAAAAGAATAGGAGGGGACGGAAAAAGGTTAGGACACCGGCGAAGTTGTCAACGACGCTTCTTTTCTGTCCGTCTTCGGTCTTTCGCTCTCTTCCAGATAAAGCTCGTTACACAATGTTACAACAGCCCGCGGGAGTGTAAAGTTTTTTTCGTCCCCGGCCTCGGGTTTCCTCGATCGTGATACCTTCTATAAAAGTTACGCGAATCGTCCCGCATCAGTCTAAGAGGACATTTCTAGATAGCCTATGTCTTACGCGACCCGAACCGAAACCCGTGAAGATATCCGCGAGTACGTGGCCCAACTACAGCTTCACATGACGTTACAAGCTCGGAAACTCGTTCCTGACCTCGCCATCGCCAACGACAGCCGCGAGAAATTCCTCCAGGATACCCAAGCGACGATCGAGAAAATCGTGTCGAGAAATTTTTAACGATTTCAGGATTTGAACCGGCGAAAGCTTTCCGTAAGATGGGGGTCGATCGAATAGTCGGGCCGATCCGGGAGATTTTCCCCTCTTTTGCCGATCGAAAGAGTCTACGGTGCCAGCCTAACTGCCTTGACCCTCGAATAATCGATAGCCGCTCGGGATCGTGGCGATTTTGCCAGAATCCGAGCGGTTATCGAGCTTTTGACGGGGTGAAGCCCTCGCGCCCCGTCTCCTTGTAAAAGACTTTATCTAGCTCGCTCCCGATTAATCTTCTCTAATTGGTCAGTAGCCGAAACCAATGGTTCAGGCGATCGCCCAGGGTATTTCGGGTATAAAAATTATACGCGTTACTATGATAATTTTTGATAAACGATCGATGAATATAAAAATGATCCAGGCCCGGGACTACTTTCACACAAAGATAACCGTTCGTTTGAAGAACTTCTTGTAACTCCGGGCTAGGTAGCTCGACCGTCATACAGGTAAATTGATATTCATCGAAGGGGAAATCGCCCAAAATCCTAGTCTCCGCTCCTTCCACATCGATCGATAAATAATCGATAACCCGAGGAGCGTTCGCTTGCTTCAGTAAATCGACTAGGGGGATAGCCTCTAGCGAGATCGTCCGTTCGGCGAGCGCTCGTGTTTGTCCGGATACACTTTGATTATAATGATGGGATTCTAAAATTCCCCCGTGCAGTTTATCCAAGACAAATTCAACTTTACCGAAATCTCGATCCACACAAACATTAAAACAAGTCGCGGTTCTAACTTTTTGTAAAAGAGCGAAATATTCGGGATTCGGCTCCACACAAATTCCCGTCCAGCCGTAAACTTTTTCTAAAAGATAGGTATTGTTAATCGAGATACCATCCGCGGAACCTATTTCAACAAAATATCCATTTCTCTTACCGTGAAAAACCTCATTAATCACCCAATAATCCTGTCCTTGCTGTGACAAGCTTTTTTGAGTGAACAGATCGTACTTATGGTAGATTTCGTAAAAAGGAGTTTTTTTAAGAAAGTTCAGTAACATCGCGGTAGGCTCTGAGAGATTAGTTTTGGGGTATGTAACGAAAGGTAAAATACCCACGGTGAATTGAATGATCGGGTGGAAATCCGCTCGGAAGATAGAGAACTCTAATCGTTCCCGGTCGATCGAGACCGATTCGGTTCGATCGCCAAAATTCTACCACGATCGAGGTAAATTGGAAACTTTTCCGATCGATCCCCGAAACCGAAAATCCGACGGGCGGTTGTCGCTAGTAGAAAGTAACGCTCGATCGCCCCGCCCCATCCCCATCGAGAAGATAACGGGGCGGGATCGACAACCTCCCGAAATCCCGAACCGATGTCTAGAGAGAGCGCGCGATCACCGGTTCCTTCTCCTGTAAAAGCGCTTCCTGACGTTGGAATTCGGCCAGTTGTTTCTCGATCTCGTCGCGGACGATCTGCCGGTATTCCAGAAAATGCTCGTTATGAGCGCAGACGGTGATGTAATGTTCCGCGTTCGCCGGGTTGTGGCGGAGAATGCCGAATAAATTTTTCCAGAACTTCCAGCGCGTGGAACGTTTCACCCCCTGCCGCCAGATAATCACCGCCAGGGCGTAGAGATCGGCCCGACGGGGCCATTTAAAGGCCGGTTTCGCTTTCGGCGCGCCGAGTTTCCGGAAACAGCGATAGGTTCGATCGAGAAACACTTCCGGATCGTACAATGTCCAGAACGCCTCGATATATTCTTTGGCGATATCCTCGATCGGGCGGGTGGGAACGAAATTCATCAGACTACTCTGGTTAATATCCTGTTTTCCCGTCAGTCGCAATCGTCCTTCTTTTTCCAAGCGATTCCAGAGGGCGGTATTGGGAAGGGCTTGCAACATTCCGAACAGGGCCGTAGGGATGGCCGCCTCCTCGACAAAGCGGATAATGCGATCGGCCGCCCCCTTCTTCTCCCCGTCGAAACCGATGATAAATCCCGCCATCGGGCGCAATCCCGCTTCAATAATCTTATCGACCGTCTCCGTCAACGAACTCCGGGTATTCTGGAACTTTTTGGTTAACTGTAAGCTATCCTCGTCCGGGGTTTCGATACCGAGAAACACCGCGTCGAAATAACACTCGACCATCAGTTCCATCAATTCGGGATCGGCGGCGATGTCCACGGAAGCCTCGGTATTAAAGCGGAAGGGATAACCGTGTTCTTTCTGCCAGACCTTCAATTCTTGCAGTAATAACTTCACGTTCCGCTTATTCCCGATGAAATTATCATCGACCATGAACACGCCTCGCCGCCAACCTAACTCGTAGAGATAATCGAGTTCCGCGAGCAGTTGCGCGGGGGTTTTCGTGCGCGGTTTGCGACCGTAGAGAACGATAATATCGCAGAACTCGCACTGAAACGGACATCCCCGCGAGAATTGCACCGACATGGAATCGTAAGCCTCGAAATCGAGGAGATCGTAACGCGGGATCGGCGTGGTGGTGACATCCGGTTTCTCGGTAGTCCGGAAGACCCCTTTCGTCTCCCCTCTCTCCAGCGCCTCGACGAACATCGGTAGGGTGATTTCCCCCTCGTCGAGAATGAGAAAATCCGCTTCGGTAAACTCTTCGGGGACGGAAGTGGGATAGGGGCCGCCGACGGCGACCGGTTTGCCCCGTTTTTTCGCCTCTCGGATCTGTTCCTGTAAATCCTGACGCTGGACGATCATGCCGGAGAGAATGACGATTTCCGCCCAATCCCACTCTTCCTCGGTGACGGCGCGGATATTGCGATCGACCAGCTTGAACTCCCACTCTCGCGGTAATATCGCCGCCACGGTAATCATCCCGAGGGGAGGGAGTAGCACTTTGCGATCGACCAGTTCGAGTATCTTGTTATACGACCAGAACGTGGGAGGGAAAACGGGATAGATCAGTAAGGCGCGCATTTTTTATTCCTCCGAGAGATGGCGATCGATAAACCTTTCGCTAGATTGTAGTCCGTTTCGGTGGGCGTTGACCGGCTCCCCCCGGCCGACGGAAACCGGGAAAGCGAGAATTCCCGTTTTCCAACATTCTAGGCCGTGAAAATCTTGATTGACCGCTACGGGATATTTTCTTGACAGCGCACCGATTCTAGATAGGTCTCGATCGCGTCCTTAGAGTTACCGGAGAACTTTAAATGACCTTTATTCAACCAGATCGCCCGCTCGCAAGACTCGGCGATCAACTCCAGATCGTGGGAAACCACCAAGATCGTCGCGTCGGAGTTCCAGAACTTTTTCAAGCGTCGCTTACATTTATTTTTAAAACTCTCGTCTCCCACCGATAACACTTCATCGAGGATCAAGATATCGGGATGGACTTCGGTGGCGATGGCGAATCCTAAGCGGGCGACCATCCCCGAAGAGAGAGACTTGACCGGCGTGGCGATATAATCTTCTAGTTCGGCAAAATCGAGAATATCCTTGGTTTTCGCTTTCATTTCCTGTCGGGAAAAGCCTAACATCACCCCGTAGAGAATGATATTGTCCTGTACGGGAAGATCCAGATCGAATCCCGCGCCGAGTTCGATCAGCGAGGCGATCTGTCCCTTCACCCGAACGGTTCCCTCGGTCGGTTCCAAAATCCCGCAGATAACTTTTAATAACGTCGATTTTCCCGCCCCGTTCGCCCCGATAATCCCCACTTTCTCGCCCGATCGGATCACGAGATCGATTTCATCCAGTACCAGTTTCTTGGCGGGTTTCCGATATTTTCCCTCGACGATCGAGAGGATCGTTTTCTTGAGATCGTAGGAAAACTCCTCCTGAGTTCGCCGTAATAAAGAAACCCGATCGAGCCGAATTACTTCTGTCATTTACAATAAATCCATAAATAAATGCCGCCAAGCTCGAAAACAACTCCAGCCGATCCCGAGGATCACGATCCCGCCCAATAGAGACCGACCGATCAGACCGAAGTCGGGAAGGCCCGGCGAAAGAGATAACTGGCGGATACTTTCAATAATCGGGAATAAAGGATTCAAGAACAGGAACGGTTGAACGGCGGGCGGGACGATCTCCACGGGATAGAAAATCGGGCTACTAATCCAGAGAACGAAACAGACAATCTCGTAAAAATACGGCAGATCTCGGAAAAAGACGTACAGGGTACTGACGAGAAAGCCGACCCCGATGCAAACCAGAGCCAGCGAGATTAGGGGAAAAACTAATAAGACAACGTTGAGAGGACTGCCCGACCTCCAGAGGGTGACGATCACCAACAGTGGCAGAACGCTCACCGACAGTTGAAAGACATTCGCCAGCACCATCGAGACCGGAAAAATACTCACCGGGAGACGGATCTTGTTGAGAATACTTCCGTTCGAGACGATACTCGGGAGAGCTTGGTTAGTCGCCGCGTTGAAGAAATTGATCACCACCAAACCGGTGAAAGCGGCTAGAATATAGTTTACTTTGGAGTTATCGAAATAAGAGGCGAAAACGGTCCCGAAAATCGCCGTGTATAATGCGGTCATGATGACCGGGTTGAGCAGAGACCAGAAAACTCCCAAAATGGAGCCTCGGTAACGCCCTTTGAGATTGCGCTCGACTAAAACATTCAGCAATTCGCAATATCGCTGGATCGCTGACCATCTAGTTTGTTTTTTGAGAGTGGTCGCCGAGAGAATTGTCATGGCGATAAAGAATCGTGACTGCCCGATATTCAGTGGTTCATTCTAAACGATGCCCGTTAACTTTGTCTATCGATCGAGTTCCCGATCGGCACTGACAGGCGCCGGAAACCGGATTCGATACGGTCGAGAGCGATCGTTTCGGATCTATTGAAGCGATCGGGCGGCGAAAGTTCCGTATTTCCCCGGTACTCGCGAGAAGCTCGTTCGATCCGCGCGAACCTCGCCGACACGACCGCTCGACCCCCTTCCCCCGTGCTACACTAGGACAAAAACCCCATGGAAACTCGCTCGCTCGGCAAAACGGACATTCAGATCACCCCCATTCTCGTCGGCACCTGGCAGGCCGGAAAACGGATGTGGACGGGGATCGACGACGGCGAAAGTGTTCGAGCGATCCGGGCCGCTTTCGATGCCGGCATCACGACGGTGGACACGGCGGAAGTGTACGGCGAGGGACATTCGGAACAGATCGTCGCCCGCGCGCTGTCGGACGTTCGCGATCGGGCGGTGTACTGTACTAAGGTTTTCGCCAATCACCTGCAATACTCACAGGCGATCGAGGCCTGCGATCGCTCTTTACAAAACCTGAACACCGATTATATCGATCTCTACCAGATTCACTGGCCCTCGGGAACCTGGAACACGCAGATCGTGCCGATCGAGGAGACGATGCGCGCGCTAACCGATCTCAAGGAACAGGGCAAAATCCGGGCGATCGGTGTCTCCAATTTCTCCCGCGCCCAACTCGAAGAAGCGTCCCGCTACGGACGGATCGAGTCGGTACAGCCCCCCTATTCCCTCTTCTGGCGCTGGGCCGAAAAAGAATTAACCCCCTACTGTATCGAGAACGAGATTTCTATTCTCGCCTATTCCCCGCTCGCGCAGGGATTGTTAACGGGGAAATTCCGCGAGGGATTCCAACTGAAAGAGGGCGATCACCGCTCGAAAAATAAGCTGTTTACCGGCGAGAATTTCCGACGGGTACAGAAAGCGTTAATCGAACTCCAACCGATCGCCGAACGGAAAAACTGTACCCTGGCACAACTCGCACTCGCGTGGCTGATCCGACAACCGCGAACCCACGTCATCGCCGGGGTTCGGAACGCCGCTCAGGCGATCAATAATGCCAAGGCGATCGCGGTCGAATTATCGGCGGGGGATTTGACGGCGATCGACTCGATCGGGCGACAGGTAACGGATTACCTGGACGATAACCCGGTCATGTGGGAGTTTTAAGATAAATGAAACGAAAATAACACGATCGTGAGAGAACTATGAAAGTTCGATCGGGCGAGATCCGATAGAATCGTCTTATCCCGCTGAAAATTTGACCGAAAATCGAGCTTTCCCGGCGGGGATCGCGATAGCGATCGATTCTCCGGGCGAATTTTTGCCCGTTCTCCCATCCCTAAAAATCCGATCGAGGTTTATGTTCATCGAGGTATTGTTATTTTCTTTAGTATTAAGTATCGATTCATTTTCCGCCGCGGTCGCGTTGGGATTCCGTCATTTTTCCCCTAGACGAGCCTTGTTTTTCGCGTTAAGTTCTGGTTTTTCGGAAGGGATCGCGACGGCGCTCGGTTTTCTCTTAGGAAATATTTCCCGTAATTTAATCATCGATTACGATCACTGGGTCGCCTTTTTCTTACTCGTGCTGGTCGGCGGACATATGTGCTATCAAGCCTACCTAGAGATGAAATCGAAAAAACACGAAGAAGACGATATCAAGGTACATGGTTGGCTCAAGATCCTATTCGTTTCCACGGTAACGAGTATCGATTCATTAGGGGTAGGGGTATCGCTCGGGATCGTGAATAAACCGATCGTGACTTATTCTTTAGCGATCGGGATCGGGGCTTTTATCTCGACCTATGTGGGGCTGTTCCTCGCGAAAAGAATTTCGGGACGTTTCGGCAGTCAGGTAGAACTTTTCGGCGGGGCCGTACTGATCGTTCTCGGCATCAAAATGTTATCGATTTAAGTTGTTTAGCGAACGCGTAAACCGACTCGGTTTCTATTTTCTAGTTATCTATCCAACCCGGTAAAGATGTTTGGTGCCGATCCGAATGAAAAACACCCGATGCAGGGATTCCCTCGAATCTGCTTCATCAAAAATACCGTAACGAACCCGAATATAATTATCGGCGATTACACCTATTATGATGATCCCGTCGATTCGGAGAATTTCGAGAGAAATGTTCTCTATCATTACCCGTTTATGGGGGATAAATTAATCATCGGTAAGTTCTGCGCCCTGGCGACCGGGGTAAAATTTATCATGAACGGCGCGAATCATTCGATAGCGGGTTTTTCCACCTATCCCTTTTATATTTTCGGTAATGGTTGGGAAAAAATAGCTCCGGAGATAGAGGACGGGGAAACGAAAGGCGATACGGTGGTGGGAAACGATGTTTGGATCGGTTACGAGTCTTTAATTATGCCGGGGATTCACATCGGCGATGGCGCGATTATCGCCACCCGATCGATCGTCACCACGGACGTTCCCCCCTACTCGATCGTCGGGGGAAATCCCGCGAGAGTCATCCGGAAACGCTTTCCCGACGAGGCGATCGAGGCTTTACTATCGATCGCCTGGTGGAATTGGGATAGAGAAAAAATCACCCGAAATCTAACGGCGATCGTCGGCGCGGATATCGAGGTTTTACGAACCTGTCAGTGATCGAGCGATCGACGGCGTTTATGACGTTTATATAGTAAAGCTTTCCGCAGTTCCTCCGCGCCGAGAACGATCGGCGGGCAAATTAATAAAAATAACCACTGCCAGGGCGCTAACGGCGCGGTCGAGAAAACCCCCCGTAAAAACTCGTTTCTAGTGATCGATAGCACGAGAATCCATTCCACCGCGATACCGAGCCAGATCGCGGGATTGGAAAAGAATCCCAGTCGGAAAATCGAAACCCGTTCCGATCGACAGGCGAAAACGTTCCCATCCTGACCGGCCACGATCGTCGCCAGCATCATCGTGGTCGCCCGCACGTAAATCGCCAGAACCGCCGCATCCGCCGATCGAGAGAGAATAGTCGGCGTTACCGCCTGTAATTCCCGAATCCCGTAGCCGTAACTCCACCAGACGAGAAAAAACGCCCCCATTCCCAGTACCGCCTCTAACAATCCCAAAAAACCGTAGGCCCGCAGGAGTAAAGATCGATCGAGGAGCGCTTTCGTCCGCGGTCGGGGCGGTTGTTGTAAAGTTCCCGCTTCCGCCCGCTCCGCCCCCAACGCCAGAGCCGGGATTAGATCCGTTCCGAGATCGATCGCCAGGATCTGCATAATTCCCAGCGCCGGCGGGATTTTCAGCGCCACCATCAGCAAAAAAGGCACCACTTCCGCCACGTTAGAAGCCAGAATATACGTCATAAATTTACGGATATTCGCGTACACGGCCCGTCCCTGCTCGACCGCGCTGACGATCGTGGCGAAATTGTCGTCCGTCAACACGATATCCGCGGCCTCCCGCGCCACATCGGTTCCGTTGCGGCCCATCGCGATGCCGATATGAGCGGCCCGCAGTGCCGGGGCATCGTTCACCCCGTCTCCCGTAACCGCCACCACTTCCCCGTTATCCTGATAGGCTTGCACCAGTCTCAGCTTATGTTCCGGGGACATCCGGGCGAAAACCAACCCCGATCGATCTTGTAAGATCTGCCGTAATTGCGCGTCGGATAAATGCCCCATCGCCTCCCCCGTGACGACGCGGGCTTTCTCTCTCACCAAACCGATCTGACGGGCGATCGCTTCCGCCGTTAACCCGTAATCCCCCGTCACCATCGTCACCCCGATTCCGGCCCCGTGACAACGGGCGATCGCGTCCGGCACTTCCGGCCGGGGAGGATCGAACATCGCCACTAACCCGATAAACGTGAGATCCTGTTCCAATTCCCCCGCGCCCGCCTCCAACAATGCCTTCCCCCCTTTCCGGGCCGCCAATCCCAGCACCCGAAAACCCCGACCGGCCAATTCATCGTTCGCGGCCGCCACTTCGGATCGATCGACCGTCCCGATCTCCTCGATCGCCCCGTCCCGGAGAATATACTGACAGTGACGCAAGACTTCCAACGGCGCGCCCTTGGTAAAAGCCAGATAGGGATCTTCCCCCGGCCAGATGTCGGCCGCTCGCCAATCTAGTAAGACCGTCATCAGCCTCCGCCGGGAATCGAAAGGAATCTCGCGAAGTCGGGGATATTTTTGCTTCAATACCTCCAAATTCAAACCCGCTTTCGCCGTGACCACCAATAAAGCGGCCTCGGTAGGGTCGCCGATTTCCTGCCAACGGCTCGGGGCGGTGAGATGGATCAAACGGGCGTTAGAACAGAGCGCGGCGCCGGCCAGCAGGAGATCGACCCGCCAGCGAGACGGGAAACCCTCGGGAATATTCACCTGACCGACGGTGGGATCGTAGCCGGCCCCCGTCACCTCTATCGCTCCCGGGCCGACGGGATTCGGGGGAAACCAGAGGGAACGAACCGTCATCTCGTTCGCGGTCAGCGTTCCCGTCTTATCGGTACAGATCACCGTCGTCGCGCTGAGGGTTTCCACCGCGGAAAGACGACGGGTGAGCGCGCCGAGCCGGGCCATCCGCCGCACCCCGATCGCCAGCGAGAGAGTCACGGTAGGCAGTAATCCCTCGGGAACTAAAGCGACGATAATCCCGATGGCGAAAAGAAAGCTTTCTTTCACTTCCATGCCCACTAGCAGGGAAGTGAGCGAGAAAACGAGAATTCCCGTCCCGACAGCGATCGCCGTGATCGTCCGCACGATCTTGGCGACCTGTACCTCTAGGGTACTGGTTTCCCGCTGTACGTTCGTGGTCAGACGCGCCACCTGACCGAATTCCGTCCGCGATCCGGTGGCGTAAACCACCGCGGTTCCCCGTCCCGCCGCGATCGTCGCGCCCGCCAGCACGAGATTGGCGATTTCCGAGGGATTTACCTTTTCCTGTAGGGGATGTTCCCCTGGATGGGTCAGAGTTTTACCGCCCCGGACGGGAAGGACTTCCCGCGCCCGAACCGGGTGAGCCTCGCGGGCTACGGGAAGCGATTCGCCACTCAACACGGAAACATCGAGATACAGGCTTTCCGCGGACACCAGACGGGCATCGGCGGACACGCGATCGCCCTCTTCGAGTTGGATCGTGTCCCCCGGCACCAACTCCCGCGCCGGAACCTGTTTCAATTCCCCGTCCCGATAAACGGTCACGCGCGCGGGTAGAACGTTTTTTAGAGCCAAGAGCGCCCGTTCCGCCTGAAATTCCTGCCAGAAACTAAAAATCGCGTTAATCCAGATTACCGCCCAGATCGCCCAGCCCAGTTGGGGAGTACCGGAAATGAAGGCGAGAATGCCCGCGACCCACAACAGGAGCGCCATGAAATGCGTGAGTCGATCGCTGAAACGTAACCAGAGGGGACGGCGTGGCGGTTCCGGTAATTCGTTCGGCCCGAATCGTTCTAATCTTCCGGCGGCCTCGTCTTCCGATAACCCCCGATCGCTAGTGCGAAGAGATTCGTAGACATCCGGGATGTTTAATGTCCAGATCGGCTGATGGAAGACCGCCATATCGTTTTCCTCTCGTATCCCGATCGATTTTACGCGGTCGCGCCCGCGGGAGAATCTGTCGCGAAGGGAATTTTTCCCGGCCGTGACCGGAAAAGCGATCGTTCGGGGCGCGCGGGGAGTGGCGGATCGAGAGTTTTATGCCGATTTTCAATATTTTTAACTGAATTCGCGGTTTTTATCCGATCCGGGAATCAAAAATTATTTTCTCGATCGTTCTTTGGGTCCCCCGCTATACAAGCCGACCTCTCGCAAGATTCATTTTTGAAAGTCTAAAAACTTCAAAAACTGGAATTATAAAAGATAAATCGCTATTTTTTGAAATTTTTAGCCATAATATTCTTTCTTCTTCCTCCTGACTCCTGACCCCCTAACCACACGACAATTTTTCAATTCCGTGCCTAGGTCAAGCAAAAATCCCCCTAGCGAGCTAGAGGGATTCCTGTAAAGTCGGGAGATGACGGATCTAGAAATAGATCGTGCCGCCCCAGCGTTCGTCGAGTCGGGGAGCGACGAGCATATAGGCCGCGACATCGTAGACATCATCTTCCGTCAGGTTCCGCAGTTCGGGGAAAATATCCGGACGGCTGACGTTGGGATGGAACTCGCTCAGATCGTCTACCCCGTCATAGCTGGTGGGATTCTCCAGATAGTCTACTAGAGCGAGTAGGTTGTCTCTGGGGGGTTCCGCTTTCGCCAGATCTTTCAAGCCTAAACTCACGTTATTATTGGTTTTCGTTTTTCCCTGAAGATGGCACTTGGTACAGTTTTGGATAAAAAGTTGTTGGCCTTGAGTGACCTGCTCCGAACTCAGCGTTACCTGTTCACCCGCGTCATTGAGGGGGATGGTTCGGGTACTCTCGTCGAGTTCGAGAGCGTTGGCCGGGCTGATATTCACCTGCCAGAGCAGGAAGACGAAAGCGATCGCCGTCAAAATCAAACGTTTTACCATTGTTCTCCTCTGAGCAATTTTTTCAATAGGGGGGTAACAAGGTCATCTGTGGTTCTCGATCGAAAATCGGTTCGATCGGGCCGCGGACACGAGAAGATAGCTAGGGGGATAAAGTCAAGAGGAAATTCCCCGATCTTTAGCGGGTACTTCCGATCGTTCGGACAAAATCAATGAGATAATAGCTTTAGCATCTTCTAGGGCCAGATTCGTCTGCCGATCTTTGTAGACGATCCCTAAACGATGGCATAGAGCGAACACGTCCGAATCGGTGAGGTCGTATTCCGCCGCGATATCGGCGATCGATAGATCGGCAAAACCCATAGTCCGATAACCCCGACAAAGATAGAGAATCCTTAGCGATGACCATTAACTATCATCCCATCACGGGGGACATTCGTGACAGACAACCGGACGCGAGGCACGGGGAATCGCTCCCGGCCTTCCCGTCTCTCTACCTTTCGATAGAGACTCGTGTAAATAAATTTAATTAAAAACGCAAAAAACCTGAAAAAATACTAAAATGTGATTAAGAATGTTACTTTTAGCGTTGTAAGGCTAAATCTTTCTCGATAACATTGAGATCGTAATCTCCGCACTCTCAGTACAAACGGCCACGCCTTTGTTAACCTATGGATATCCAACTCATCAATATCGGTTTCGGTAATATCGTCTCTGCCAATCGGGTTATCGCCATCGTTAGCCCCGAATCGGCCCCCATCAAACGGATTATCAGCGACGCGCGCGATCGGGGCAACCTGATCGATGCCACCTACGGGCGACGCACCCGCGCCGTGATCATCACCGATTCCAGTCACGTTGTCCTATCTGCCATTCAGCCCGAAACGGTCGCCCACCGCTTCGTGGTGAATAAAGAATCCCCCGTCAACAGTAGTAATTAATCTCCCGTCATCATGCAACCCGGTCGATTAACGGTTATAACCGGCCCTAGCGGCGTGGGCAAAGGTACGCTGGTCCAGCGGCTACTCGCCCGTCATCCCGACCTCTACCTGTCCGTATCCGCGACCACGCGCTCGCCCCGACCGGGAGAGGTGAACGGAAAAGATTATTACTTTCTCCCCCGAAGTGACTTCGAGGAAAAGATCGCGGCCGGCCAATTTCTCGAATGGGCCGAATTCGCGGGGAACTATTACGGGACTCCCCGCGACCCGATCGAGACGAAACTAGCCGAGGGACAGACGGTACTTCTGGAGATCGAACTCCAAGGGGCGCGCCAGATCCGGCAGACCTTCCCCTCGGCAACCCGTATCTTTCTCCTCCCCCCCGATCGAACCGAACTCGAACGTCGTCTTCGCGGCCGGGGACAGGATACGGAAGAGGCCATCGCCCGCCGTCTCGATCGGGCGATCGAAGAACTCGCCGCCAGTTCCGAATTCGATTACCAGATCGTCAACGACGACCTGGAAACCGCCCTCGCCCGCGTCGAGTCGATCGTCTTCGGGCGATCGGAACCGGGGAAAGATGGGGGAAACGAAGGAGACGGGGAAAACGGGGAAGATAGAAAAGAAATTATATAGTATGGATTTTCTCCCTCATCTCCCTCACCTCCCTCACCTCCCCGCTCCCCGTGAGCTACAATCGAAGAACCCTTTCTCGGAAGCAGTAAAAAATAGATGATTCCTACCGTTATTGAAACGACCGGTCGGGGCGAACGCGCCTTCGATATCTACTCCCGACTTTTACGGGAGAGAATTGTCTTTTTAGGTCAGGAAGTGACCGACGACCTCGCTAATCTGATCGTCGCGCAATTGCTGTTTCTGGAAGCGGAAGACCCCGAAAAAGATATCTATCTCTACATCAACTCCCCCGGCGGTTCCGTCACCGCGGGAATGGGGATCTTCGACACCATGAATCAGATCCGTCCCGATGTCAGCACCATCTGTATCGGACTCGCGGCCAGTATGGGAGCCTTTCTGTTAAGCTCGGGACAACAGGGCAAACGGATGAGCCTTCCCAACTCGCGGATCATGATCCACCAACCCCTCGGTGGCGCGCAGGGACAGGCCACCGATATCGAGATCCAGGCCCGGGAGATCCTCCATCACAAACAAACGCTCAACGAACATCTCGCCCGACAAACCGGCAAACCGATCGAGACGATCGCCGAGGACACCGAACGCGATTTCTTCATGTCCGCCGAGGAAGCGCGAGACTACGGACTGCTCGATCGGGTGATCGCCCGTAGCCCTTCCTCCTCCCATCCCCCCGAGTGAACGGGAAAATTTTCCCCGCGGTAGGGTGTGACAGCGATCGCCCTACCCGCGTTTTCCCGACGATACATTCCGTATCCGATCGAGAATTGAAGTTAACAATCGATCGCTATCCGTAATCTTAAAAAATAGTGAAAAACTCCATCGGAGTACGTTAAGATCGAGGCGTGACCGGAAAATACCATCCGAGGAAATTCAGTGGAAGCCCCCCGATCGCGCGGGGTAGTTAACAGAAATTTGCAACGGCGATCTTCTATGAACTATCATTCTCCTTCCCATTCTTTGCCCGCGCCCTGTATCATCGATTCGGGCGTGATCGTTGGCAAAGACGATATGCGCCGCCTTCTCGACGATCTTGGCAGAGTCCGCTACCTACACACCCTAGAGGGAGTCTTACAAAGTGAAGGGGAGGGATGGATCGTGGAAGTCTTCTCCGACAGTCAACAAAGTACCCTCGTCGCTAACTATAGTCTCTATCTCAACGTCTGTAGTTTCGACTATCTCCGCTTAACCCGATCGCCCGACGGCGAGACCTATTTCGATCTCGTCCAAGACAATCGGCAATTACGCCTCATTCCCCTGAGCAATCCCCTACAAGATCCCGATATCAAACGCCGTCTCGATGCCGATACGCTAGAAGCGATGGTCACTCGGGTACTCTCCGCCAAGTGGGACGTGCAATTCGAGGATGAAGAGGACGGTGACGGGGACTGTCCGTTTTAAACAGCTATTAGCTTTCCGCTAAAAATACAGGGTTTTCCGGGCGATCGACGGATGACCGAACTCGATTCGCTATTTTAAGTATATATACGGATAAATATCGGTGGGATTTTTTTGGGAATTGGTGGCGAAATGTCCCCGGACGGGGGCCCGTGCCGGTATTTGGCACACTCCCCACGGTCGGGTAGAAACGCCGCGTTTTATGCCGGTGGGAACGGTGGGGACGGTGAAGGGATTGACCCCCGCGCAGGTGGAAACGACGGGGGCGCAGATGATCCTCGCTAATACCTATCACCTGCATCTACAGCCGGGGGAGAGTATCGTCGAGAAGGCGGGGGGATTACACGGTTTTATGGCGTGGAATCAGCCGATTTTAACCGATTCGGGTGGATTTCAAGTATTTAGCCTGAGTGAACTGCGGCAGATTACCGAAACGGGGGTCAAATTCCGATCGCCGAGAGACGGACGGTTAATCGAGATCACGCCGGAGAGATCGATCGAGATTCAAAACGCCCTCGGCGCGGACGTGATCATGGCCTTCGATGAGTGTCCCCCTCCCGGAATGGGTTACGAGGCGGTGAAAGCCTCCACGGAACGAACCTATCGCTGGTTAGAACGCTGTATCACGGCCCATCAACGGCCGGACGAGCAGGCCCTGTTCGGCATCGTGCAGGGGGGAATTTACGAGGATCTGCGATCGAACGCCGCCCGCTCTCTGGTCGCGCTCGATCTGCCGGGATACGCCATCGGGGGGGTGAGTGTCGGCGAAGAAACCGCACTGATCCATCGCGTGGTCGAGGTAACAGCCCCGTTACTGCCGGAACACAAACCCCGCTATTTGATGGGGGTGGGAACCTACCGGGAAATGGCCAAAGCGATCGCGGCTGGAATCGATTTGTTCGATTGCGTCATCCCGACGCGTTTCGGGCGACACGGGGCGGCGTTAGTGCGGGGGGAACGCTGGAACTTGAAAAACGCCCGTTTTAAGGAGGATTTCACCCCCCTCGACGAGACCTGTTCCTGTTATACCTGCGCCCATTTCACCCGAGCTTACTTGAATCATCTGGTGAAATCCGGGGAAATGCTGGGATATATCGCGCTTTCCCTGCATAATATCGCCGAATTGGTGCGCTTCACCACCGATATTCGCCGATCGATTCTCGATGGGTCTTTTGCCGATGATTACGCCCTCTGGCTAGAGGACGCGGTGGATGTAACCCGATCGTGATAAGATTTCAGAAATCGTTTGAAAAATCTTTTGGAAAGGTAGATAGAGAGATGGTAGCAGGACTCTTGTTAGCGAAATTACCCGAAGCGTACCAAATTTTCGATCCGTTAGTGGATGTTCTTCCGCTAATTCCCTTATTCTTCCTCCTGCTCGCTTTCGTGTGGCAGGCATCGGTCGGATTTAAATAAGACGGAAAGCGCCGGGAAGAAGAGAGCCGGGAAAAGCCGGTCATCGATCGCTTTTATCCCTCTCGCTCTCTCTATCCCGATAACTGACTGTTATTTAGAATCACATCGATCGATTCGATCGGTGTGGTTTTTTATCGTTTCTCGATCGCTATAGGCTGGGTTACGGTGAGAATTCCGACGACCGAAATCGCGGGAATATTCCCGAAGAGAGATAACCCTTGTAACCGAATCGAGACGGTCAAATAGCAAGCTCTGTATAATTGGGAAAGCATCCACCGATTACAAGACCATGCCTCTGATCAAGATTCAAACTTCCGTCCCTTCTCCCGCCGACGAGACCGTGGATGAACTGCTCAAAACGCTCTCGTCTAAATTAGCCAAACATCTGGGAAAACCGGAATCCTACGTGATGACGGCCTTGGAATCGGACGCGAGGATGACGTTCGGGGGAACCTTCGATCCCGTCTGTTATATCGAGGTGAAGAATATCGGTCGCATGACCCCCGAACAAACCCAGATCATGAGTAATGATTTTTGTCAAGAAATTCAATCGCGTCTCGGGGTACCGAAAAATCGCGTGTATATCGAGTTCGCCGACGCGGAACGTCATCTCTGGGGATGGAACGGGGGAACCTTCGCCTAGTTTCCCGTCCAAGGTTCCGAGGGAATCCCGTGGGTGACGGGATCGATCGAGTGGTGGTACACTCGCTCTAGCATGGCGGGAGTGAGTAGTTTTTCCCCGTGATAGTAGAGACGACGGTTGAGACAGCCGATCGATTTCACGTAGGTGGACATCGCCCCGACATCGTGGGAGATCATCAGAATGGTGATGAATTGGTTCAACTCTTGCAGGAGAGAGAAGATACTGTTGCGGATCTGCGGATCTACGCTCGCGGTCGGTTCGTCGAGGATGAGGATTTTCGGTTCCACGGCTAACGCGCGCGCGATATAGACTCGCTGGCGTTGTCCCCCGGAAAGTTCGCCGATCGAGCGGTTTTGGTAGCCTAACATTCCCACGCTATCGAGGGCTTCCGTTACCTTCTCGTCATCTCGTTTACTGAAAGAACGGAATAACTTCCGCTTACCCAGGCGCCCCATTCTCACCACGTCGCGTACCCGGATGGGGAAGGCTCGATCGTGTTCCAGCAATTGCGGCACGTATCCCACGAATTCTCGACTTTTTCGGGGAGATTTTCCGAAAATTCGTACATCCCCCCGCGACGGTTCCAGAAGACCGAGTAAAACTTTTAATAGCGTGGTTTTCCCTCCCCCGTTCGGCCCGATAATGCCGACGAAATCGAGTTCGCGAACGGCGAGGTTAATATCTTCTAAAATCGTCTCTCGATCGTAGCCCGCCCAGAGATCGCGGATCGCGATAATTTCTTCCATATTTCAATTACCTATCAGAAGATTAAAGGGAGATGGGGGAGTTTTTGGGGAAAAGGGGAAGGGGGAAAGGGAAAAAGTTTATTTTTAATCTTTTCTCGAATTATTCGGCTTTTTCCTCCTGCTCCTTGTTTTTGGGTGGATTAGCGAAGCGTAAACCACCCTACGGTGTACCTTATTGGTTTAAAACTTCCGCTATTGTTTTAGCGACCCGGCGTAGATTTTCGCTCCAATTTTCATCGAAGGCACTAATCGTGACGACCCGTCCGCCGATCTCGTTGGCGATCGTGTCGGCACTTTTACGACTGAATTCCGGCTGCGCGAAAATAACTTTTATATGGTTCTTTTTGGCCTCGGTGATGATATCTTTTAATTGGGCCGGGCCGGGTTCGTTGCCATCCACCTCGATCGAGAGCATTTCCAATCCGTAATCTTCGGCGAAATAGCCCCACTCCGGATGGAAAACCAAGAATTTTCTATTTTTCACCCCCGATAACGTCTGGCGGATTTCCCGGTCTAACGAGTCGAGATCGCCGATAAACTTCCCGAGATTCGTTTGATAAAAGGCTTGGTTAGCGGGATCGAGTTTGGCGAGAGCGCGATAAATACTCTCGGCCTGTAGCTTGACTCTTTTCGGGGATAACCAGATATGGGGATCGAGGTTTTCTTTTTCCCCGCGATGTTCTTTCTCGTGGTCGTGACCGTGGTCGTGTTCCGCGGTTAGGGGCAGTTTTTCAATTCCCTGACTAGTATCGATCGCCAGGAGTCGATCGTTCACGCTGGATAGCCGATCTTTCCAGGAGTTTTCTAGAGAGACACCGATTTTAAAATAGGCTTTCGAGTCCGCGAGGGTTTTGAGATCTTCGGGTTTCGGTTCGTAGGTATGCGGATCGACTCCAGGACGGATCAGCGCGTTGACCGCGACCTTATCCCCCCCGACGCGCTGAACGAAATACTTTTGCGGGACGATACTCACCGTTACCGGTAGCGGTTGATTTACCTCGGTTTCGGGAGACGACGCGCGAGAACCGCATCCCGTCAGGGTCGCCATTAACAACACCCAACCGATCGCCGTTATCCGTAAAGCCTTGGTCATCTCTAGACGAGTATGATAATGATTCTCACATTATACACGAGAGTGAGAATCGTTATCATCGGCCTTCGGGATGGGGAAGATGGGGGAAGAAATAAGGGAGCGAAACTCCCGGACGCGGGAGGACGGACACGGTGAGAGATTGTTAAAAAAAAGAACTATCCCCGATCCCGGTCAATTCTTCGGGGGTCGGGGACGGTAGAGCGGGTGGATAGAGTTTAGGACTTACGCATTGACAATCAAGAGTTTTTATGGTAGGTAATTCGGACAGGCACTCGTTAAATTATTAACTATATATTCACGGATCACCGAGGTAAATAGATTTCTTTGCACTTCATACCAATTAGAAATCATGGCTTCAGCGCGCATTTTTTCTAAGCGAATAAACGCCGTTAGCGAGCAGAATATATGATTTCTTATTGCCTGACTTTCTCTCACCATAAATCGCCCGACACCACACACCTGCTTGATAGCTCGATGAAAACTTTCGATCCCCCAATGATAGTCGTGGACTGACTCGAATTCTCTTCTCGTGATTCCCGCGAGCGCTTTCAGTTCTGGTAGATACATAAGGTAGTGTCTAGAGTCTCCTTTTTTGAAGTCTTTCCTAAACAACTTAATCTGTCCGAATCCTTTTACAGCCTTTCTCAGATAGATGAGGTACAGTAGCAACAGTGTGCGAACCAATT